>JBFFKD010000494.1:0-2244 GCA_041555595.1 Motiliproteus sp. | reverse complement strand
CCGGCTCGGTCGTTACCATCACCACGAAGATATCGCTGCTGGTGCTGTAATTCGAGGTCATAAAGGCGTTATCGAGGTTATAGCGCGAGTCTTGCCGTAACTCCGGCGTGCCCGGATCCAGATCACCGATCCGCAGATCGCGCGATTGCCACAGCCCCCCTGCAAGCAGCAGCAACGCTACCAGCACCGCCGAGATCGCCACTGGCGGACGGGTAAATTGCTGCAACCAGCCCCACAACCGATAACCCGCCTGCTGTCGATCCAAGTGCTGCAGCGCTTTAGGGCTGATCTGCAGATAAGACATCACGATCGGCAACAGCACCAAGTTGGTGAATACGATTACGGCAACGCCGATCGCAGCCGCAACCGCCAACTCCTGAATCACCGCAATATCGATCACCATCAGGGTGACGAAACCGATGCCGTCACTCAGTAGCGCAGTCAGTCCTGGAATATACAACGATCGAAACGCTCGCCTCGCCGCTGTTAACGGATCGGCACCACGCACCGCCTCCAGTGTCATGCCGTTGACCACCTGGACACCATGGCTGACCGCGATGGCAAATACCAGAAACGGCACCAACATCGAGTAGGGGTCGATACCGTAACCCAGACTGTGCAAGATCCCCAGCTGCCAGACCACCGCCAACACCGAGCAACCCAAAGTAACCAGTGCGCTGCGCAGGCAACGGGTGTAGAGATAAAGCAACAGCGTGGTGATCAGCAGCGCCATCGCAAAGAACAACACCACCTGAGCAGCACCATCGATCAGATCACCCACCACCTTGGCAAAACCGGTGATATGGATCTGGATTCGATCGCTCTGGTACTTATCGCGCACCAACGCTTCAAGCTGAGCCGAGAACTCCTGATAATCGAGTCGTTCGCCGGTTTCCGGATGAACATCAAACAGCGGCGCGTAGATGATCGACGAGCGAAAGTTATTGGAGACAAGACTACCGACCTGGCCCGATCGCAGCACGTTAAGCCGCAACTGTTCCAGCGACTCACTCGAACCGTCGTAACCATCCGGGATCACAGGACCACCGACATAGCCCTCCTCGGTCACCTCTTTCCAGCGCACATTCGGCGACCAGAGCGATTTAAGTGCCGAACGATCCACTCCCGGGATGAAAAACACCTCATCATTGAGCTGCTTGAGCGTCTGTTGGTAGTCGGCCTCAAAAATATCACCGTCGCTAACCTCTACCGCAATCCGCACCACATTGCCCAGTCCGGCCAGATCATCACGATGCGCGATGAAATTCTGAATATAGGGATGATCGCCGGGAATCATCTTGGCGAAGCTGGCGTCAGGGCGTAAACCGGTTGCCTGCCAACTCCAAAGCAAACTCAACCCCAGAAAAAGCAACAGCAGCAACGGCCGATTGCGAAACACCAACCGCTCCAGTAACGATTCTGACTGGCTGACCAGACTGGCTGCATTGATCGATGAATGACTCACTGCTCAGACTCCTTGTTGAGACTATCCAACGACAACTGGCTGATACCATTTTGTCCCACCAACACCAAGCGTCCTGGAGCAGACTCAATCACGGAGGTATAGGATTGCCGATCCGGCTGTACCTGAATCTTCAACGGGGCGCTAGTCAGGTCATTACTGTGAGTTTGATCTGCATAAAACAGCGCACCGCCATTACCGACCCCCACCAAGCCACCAGCGTGTAGCAGCAGTCCGGCATTAAACGTCGAACGGGTTGAGGTTTCGATCGCGGACCATGAGTCGCCGCCATCCTGGGTCAGAAAAAGTCGCCCACGCAGGCCGCTGAGCAAGAAACTATCCGGCTGCGACAATGGCGCAACGGAGAAAAACGGACCATCGTAACCCACGTCCAACCGTTGCCAGCTTAAGCCCTGATCGTCGGATCGAAACAGCAATCCCGCCTCGCCAGAGATCAGCATTCGTCCGCCATGCTCGGCAATCGCATTGAGGTGGAAACTATCAGGATTATCAAGCTGCAGCATCGCCGGCTGCCAGCTGCTACCGCCATCGTCTGTACGCAGCAACAAACCGTAGGCACCTACCACCCAGCCACGATTTTGATCGATGAAAAACAGGTCTAATAACGGCTTATTAGGGCCTTCGTCGCGGGCAAACATCGCGTTAAGCTCGACGGCTCCACCGAATCGGGCTTCCCATTCTGTTTTTCGGCCATCAGTATCTTTAACCGGCGCGGATGGTAGATTGTACTCAATCACCTGCCTTTCGGTCAGCATGAGTGG
>JBFFKD010000493.1:0-2245 GCA_041555595.1 Motiliproteus sp. | reverse complement strand
CTCTGGTTGCGCTCGGCGGCGGCGTGGTCGGCGATATGACCGGATTTGCCGCCGCCTGCTACCAACGCGGGGTCGATTTTATTCAACTGCCCACGACCCTGCTATCGCAGGTTGACTCATCGGTCGGCGGCAAAACCGGAGTCAATCACCCGCTGGGTAAAAACATGATCGGCGCCTTCCACCAGCCCCGCTGCGTTGTGATTGATACCGATACCCTGAGCACATTGCCCGATAAAGAACTCGCAGCCGGGTTGGCCGAAGTCATTAAGTACGGGTTGATTCTCGACTTGGACTTTCTGGCTTGGCTCGAAACCCACCTGGATCAACTGCAAAGCCGAGATCCGGCGATACTGGCCGAAGCGATCTTTCGCTGTTGCCAGATCAAAGCCGAAGTGGTTGCCGAGGACGAAAAAGAGGCAGGCAAGCGCGCCCTGCTCAATCTCGGCCATACCTTCGGCCATGCGATCGAGTCACATAGCGGTTACGGTAACTGGCTACACGGTGAAGCCGTCGCGGCAGGTACCCTAATGGCCGCAGATCTGTCACAACGGCTAGGCTGGTTGTCCAGCGCGGATGTCGAGCGAATCAAGGGGCTGTTCAAACGCGCCAAGCTACCGTTGGCACCGCCAACCGACATGACGCCAAAAGATTTTAGCCAACTGATGGCAGTCGATAAAAAGGTGCTCGATGGTCAGCTGCGACTGGTCTTACTACGCCAGCTCGGCGATGCGGTGGTCACCTCTGAGTTCGATCCTCAAGCCTTGGCAGCTACCTTAAGTTGCGCCACACTAACCCCTCCAACCCCGGATTGACTGCAATCGCATGACCGAGCAACACGACACCATCGAGGCACTGCTGGGCGACACCGTCCCCACTCTCAGCGCTCTGGCCAGCTCGGGCCAGTACTACCTGCCCGCCTCGCACGTTCAACTGCTGGAACAGCTCGAACATCTAAGCCGTTACAGTCATTTTGTACAGGTGATTACCGGGGCTGCCGGCATCGGCAAGACGACTCTACTCCAGCAATTCTACCCAGCAGCCGACGACACTTCGGTACATGCCTGCTCTATACAAGCGTTCAGCGGCATGAGCGCACAGGCTCTGCTGGCCGAAATCGGCATACAGCTCAATTTAGACACATCCAGTTCAAGCCCGGTAGATGCTCAATTGCGAGCCCTAATCGACCACGCTGAACTACTAAAACAGATCTCTCGCCAACTGCTGATTGTTATTGATGATGCCGAGCTGCTGGCCAGCGATGCCATCGAGTTACTGTTAAATAGGCTATCGACGTTGCCTGACGACGATATCCGCCCGCATATCGTGCTGTTTGCAACGGCCGCAATTCGACAACAGCTAACCGCCCCTGCGGTTGAAGAGGTCGTCGCCAGCAGCTGCCATTTTGTCGAGATCGAGCCTCTTAGTAACGAAGAACTTATCGGCCTGCTAGAACATAGCTTTGGCGCCGTAGCTGCACGATTAAATGAACAGCAAAGACTATCGGTTCTGGCTAATTCTCTGGGCCTACCCGGCCGAATTCCGCGGGCAGTCGAAGCCGTACTCAACAACACGACGGCAGCAGCTTCCCCCTTGTCATCGCAACACGCGACCAGCATTGGCTCCGAACCGACAACCTCCGAACAATCGCCGGAGCTGCCCCCCCAAGCGACGCCGACTAGAAGTTCCGGCAAGAGCTCCAGTAAAAGCTTATGGTGGGGGTTAAGCGCGACCGCTGTACTAGCCCTGCTCGCTGCAGCAACATGGCAAGCACTACCAACCTTGATGGAGTTGCGTCAATCCAGCCTCAGCAGCTCTCTGGCAACCAACAGCGCGCCGGAAGCAGCAACTAGCAACAGCGCTACCGCCAACAGTGACCGAATCCGACTGCAGCTAAACATCGATACTGAGCCCAAGTCCACTCAACCCGCTGCATCACCGAGTTCTAACGACTCGGGCTTTGAACAACGCCTGGCACAGGCCCGCGCCGCTCTGGATGCCGAGCATTCGCTCAGCCAGCCAAGCACACCAGCTGTCGAGGAGGACACCCAGCCAGCCTCGCGACAACAGCTCGAACCGGCCCCAATCAAAGCCGACCCGGTGACTGCGACACTGGCCCAGACAACGGAATCGCTTGCCTCCCCAACCGATTCATCCCAACCACTGGTCTTAAAACTACCGGCTACGCCTGACCTAGCCACCGAAGCGGCGTCGATCGAAACCGCGACAGTAGCTCAAGACATTTATG
>JBFFKD010000492.1:0-2245 GCA_041555595.1 Motiliproteus sp. | reverse complement strand
GGGCGAGTCCCTTTATACATTATCGAGTCGATATCGACTTTTTTGCTTACAAATTCAGGAGGCTAACTCTAATGAGCATTCGTCCACTTCACGATCGCGTTGTAGTTCGTCGCAAAGAGGAAGAAACCACTACGGCCAGCGGTATCGTGCTGCCGGGTTCTGCCGCAGAAAAGCCCACACAGGGTGAAGTTGTTGCTGCGGGTAAAGGTCGTATTCTGCAAAACGGCGAGATTCAGCCAATGGATGTTAAAGCCGGTGATACCGTGCTGTTCGGCCAGTATGCCGGTAACTCCGTTAAGGTCGACGGCGAAGAGTTGTTGATCATGAACGAAAGCGACATTTTAGGTGTTCTGGAATAAGCCGCTACTAGGCTTTCCGGACATACTGTTATTTACATCTAATTCAACGATAGGAACCGATAGAGATGGCTGCTAAAGACGTAAAATTCGGTAACGACGCACGCGTAAAGATGCTGGCGGGCGTTAATGTTCTGGCCAACGCTGTTAAGACGACTCTGGGCCCTAAGGGACGTAACGTAGTACTGGAGAAGTCATTCGGCGCTCCAACTGTAACCAAAGACGGTGTTTCTGTTGCCAAAGAGATCGAACTGGAAGATAAGTTCGAGAACATGGGCGCGCAGATGGTTAAGGAAGTGGCTTCTCAAGCTAACGACGTAGCGGGTGACGGAACTACCACTGCGACTGTACTGGCGCAGGCGATTGTGGCCGAAGGTCTGAAGTCTGTGGCTGCCGGCATGAATCCGATGGATCTCAAGCGCGGTATCGACAAAGCTGCCGCTGCTGTCGTTAAGCAGATCGAACAGATGGCCACTCCTTGTGCCGATTACAAAGCGATCGCCCAGGTAGGTACTATCTCTGCCAACAGCGATACCTCGGTCGGTGACATCATCGCCGAAGCGATGGAGAAGGTGGGTAAAGAGGGTGTTATCACCGTCGAAGAGGGTTCTGGCCTGGAAAACGAGCTGGACGTGGTTGAAGGTATGCAGTTCGACCGTGGTTACCTGTCTCCCTACTTCATCAACAACCAAGACAGTATGTCAGTTGAGCTGGAAAGCCCGCTGATCCTGTTGGTTGACAAGAAGATCTCTAATATCCGCGACCTGCTTCCGGTACTCGAAGCGGTAGCCAAGGCGTCACGTCCGCTGCTGATCATTGCCGAAGATGTTGAAGGCGAAGCGCTGGCCACTCTGGTTGTTAACAACATGCGTGGTATCGTCAAGGTCGCTGCTGTTAAGGCACCCGGTTTCGGCGATCGTCGCAAGGCGATGCTGGAAGATATCGCTATCCTGAGCGGCGGTACCGTGATCTCTGAAGAGGTGGGTCTGAGTCTGGAAACCACCACGCTGGAGCACCTGGGTCAAGCCAAGAAGATCCAGATCTCGAAAGAGAACACTACCATCGTTGATGGTGTTGGCGAGCATGCCAGCATCGAGGCGCGGGTCGGTCAGATCCGTGCGCAGATCGCTGAAACTTCATCTGATTACGACAAAGAGAAACTGCAAGAGCGCGTAGCCAAGCTGGCTGGTGGTGTTGCGGTAATCAAGGTCGGCGCCGGTTCTGAAGTTGAGATGAAAGAGAAGAAAGCTCGCGTTGAAGATGCGCTGCACTCGACTCGTGCTGCGGTCGAAGAGGGTGTTGTTGCCGGTGGCGGTGTCGCTCTGGTTCGTGCGCTGCAGAGCATCTCCGATCTGGAAGGTGAGAACCATGACCAGACCGTTGGTATTCAACTGGCTTGTCGTGCGATGGAAGAGCCGTTGCGCCAGATCGTTGACAACGCCGGTGACGAAGCCTCAGTTGTGTTGAACAACGTTAAAAATGGTGAAGGCAACTACGGCTACAACGCGGCGACTGGCGAGTATGGCGACATGATCGCCTTCGGTATCCTGGATCCAGCCAAAGTGACTCGCTCTGCCCTGCAGGCGGCGGCCTCTGTTGCCGGTCTGATGATCACCACTGAAGCGATGATCGCTGATAAGCCTCAGGAAGCTGCTGGTGGTATGCCTGATATGGGCGGCATGGGTGGCATGGGTGGCATGGGTGGCATGTAAGGAAGAAACCGGAATGGTTTTTTTAAGACTCCCCAAGCAAGTTTGCTCGTGCTATGTAGCGAGCTGCTTCGCAGAGTAGTAAGGATACCACCGGGTGTAGCTTTAATAATGAAACACTCAATATGACAAAGAGACAAAAGAATGGATAACAAAACAACCCAGCGTGGTAATTTCGAT
>JBFFKD010000491.1:0-2249 GCA_041555595.1 Motiliproteus sp. | reverse complement strand
GCCGATGAGCACTATCTTCAGCTTGCCTGCGATAGGGCAGGAGGTGGAGCTGCACACTCATTTTGTGGTGCGTGAAGATGCACAGTTGTTGTTTGGTTTTGCCAGCAAGCAGGAGCGTATACTTTTTCGGACTCTAATTAAGGTCAACGGCGTAGGCCCCAAGATGGCGGTCGGGATTCTATCGGGGATTGGAGCTGATGACTTTGCCCGCTGCGTCAATCACGATGACAGTGCAGCCTTGGTGAAGATTCCGGGGGTTGGTAAAAAAACGGCCGAGCGTTTGATCGTTGAGATGCGCGATAAAATGCGTGATTGGCTGCCGCAATCAGAGGGCTTCGAGCTGACCGGAGAGATGAGCGTACCTGTTACTGACAATGCTCTTGATGAGGCAGAAGGCGCGTTGATTGCGCTGGGCTATAAACCGGCCCAGGCCACCAAGGCGGTAGCCAAAGCGCAGAAGTTGCTCGGTAATGCCAGTGTTGAGGAGTTGATCCGACAGTCGCTGAAGAGCATGTAGTGCCATGCTGTCGAGGCTGCAGCAGGGGGTTAATGTTGCGCCGTTAAGGGTGGGGTTTGCCGCAGTGATGCTTTATCATTCGCGGCGTTGATTTGAACTGTTTTTCCATCTACTCGGGATCGATATGATTGAAGCCGACCGCTTTATCGCTCCGCAGCCGGTCTCGCGCAGCGAAGAGCAGCAAGATCGGGCTATCCGCCCTCGTACATTGGTCGATTATGTCGGTCAGCCGGCGGTGCGCGAACAGATGGAGATCTTTATTCCAGCTGCCCGTAATCGTAACGAACCGCTCGATCATACTCTGATCTTTGGGCCGCCTGGGCTGGGTAAGACCACGCTGGCGCATATTATCGCCAACGAGATGGACAGTGATCTGAAATCGACGTCGGGGCCGGTATTGGAAAAGGCCGGTGATCTGGCGGCGATGCTGACAAACCTGGAGCCGGGTGATGTCCTGTTTATCGACGAGATTCACCGGCTTAGCCCGGCGGTAGAGGAGATCCTCTACCCGGCGATGGAGGACTATCAGCTTGATATCATGATCGGCGAAGGGCCTGCTGCGCGTTCGATAAAGCTCGATCTCCCTCCCTTTACGCTGGTCGGAGCCACCACCCGTGCAGGTCTGCTCACCTCGCCGTTGCGGGATCGGTTCGGCATCGTCCAGCGACTCGAATTCTATAGTGTCGAGGATCTTGTTAGCATCGTCACCCGCTCGGCCGGTTTGCTTGGAGTGGGTATCGATGCCAACGGTGCTCGCGAGATCGCCCGCCGCTCGCGCGGTACGCCACGTATCGCCAATCGCTTGTTGCGGCGCTCGCGTGATTTTGCTGAGGTTAAAGCCGATGGGGTTATCTCCGGGGCGGTGGCAGATCGTGCACTCGATATGCTTAATGTCGACAATCACGGCTTCGACCATATGGATCGCCGTCTGCTGTTGGCGATGATCGAAAAATTTGATGGTGGTCCGGTCGGGGTGGATAGCTTGGCGGCGGCGATCAGTGAAGAGCGCGATACCATCGAGGATGTGCTTGAACCGTTCTTGATTCAGCAGGGTTATATCATGCGTACCCCACGAGGTCGTGTATTGACCAAGTTGGCGTACCAGCATTTTGGGATGGAGTCGTTACACCGGAATGACAATGACCGGGGTTGAATCGACAGTCCATCAGTGCCGGTTCCGAGTCTATATCGAAGATACCGATCTGGGTGGTATTGTCTACTACGTTAATTATTTAAAATTTATGGAGCGGGCCCGTACCGAGCTGTTGCGCTCTCTGGGCTATCAGCAGCACGAGCTGCAGCAGCAAGGTCTGTTGTTTGTCGTGCACAGTCTTAGCGCCCGTTACCGTCAATCGGCTCGATTGGACGATGAACTTTTGATCGAGACGGTTATCCAACGCCAGTCATCAGCCAGTTTAGTGTTCGAGCAGCGAGTCATACACACCGATGATGACCGTCTATTGTGTAGCGCTCAGGTTAAGGTTGCGGCGGTACAGGCGGAGCAATTGAAGCCGGTAGCTATACCGGCAGCGATGGCTGAGCAGTTGGCGCGTTACCGGATTAAGGCTTAACGAGTCGGCCTTAACTTAGCCGGTCAACGGCTGCGTCGGTATAGCGATGGTTGGTCGGGTTGATATCTGAACAGATTCGTATTGAAAACAATTTAGGGCAGTGCGTTAGGCCCAGTAAGGAGAGATTGCGTGGTCGAAAAAATGTCGCTGTGGAGTCTGGT
>JBFFKD010000490.1:0-2259 GCA_041555595.1 Motiliproteus sp. | reverse complement strand
TACTGTTACGTGAGTGGATCCGGTGAAGAGAAATTTCATTCGTTCCTTGGTGCTCCAATCATCCATCGGCGTAAAGTACTTGGGGTGTTGGTGGTGCAGCAGCAGCAGTGCCGCAAGTTTGACGAGGGCGAAGAGGCGTTTTTGGTCACGATGTCGGCGCAGTTGGCTGGAGTTATAGCCCACGCCGAAGTGACAGGCGATTTTAATATTAACCACGGTTGTAGCCAGATTAAGCCGGACGCTCGTTTTGATGGTGTTTCTGGCGCCCCTGGGGTCGGTGTTGGTATTGCCGTGGTGATGGCGCCACCGGCGGATCTGGATGCGGTGCCCGATCAGCCTGCTGATGATATTGGGCAGGAGTTGCAGCGGTTTCGCACCGCGTTGAGCAAGGTAAGGCACGATATCAAGGTGGTCGGCCGAGTTCTGGCACGAAGGCTTCAAGGGGAGGATCAGGCCCTATTCGATGTGTATCTGCGGATGCTCGATGATAATGCGCTGGCTGGTGAGATCGAGTTGCAGATCGAACAGGGGCAGTGGGCGCCGAGTGCATTACGGCGGGTGATGCATAGCCATGTTCGCCAGTTTGAAATGATGGATGACCCCTATCTGCGTGAGCGGGCCACCGATATTAAAGATTTGGGCCGTCGGATTCTGGCTTACTTGCAAGAGGGCGGCGCCAGCAAACCAACGCACTACCCCGACAAGATGGTGCTGGTGGCCGAAGAGGTGACTCCGGCTATGCTGGGCGAGGTGCCGACCGAAAAGCTGGTCGGGCTGGTCTCGGTGATGGGGTCGGGTAACTCGCATGCGGCCATCTTAGCCCGGTCGATGGGGATCCCGACGGTTATGGGGGTGGTGGATCTGCCCGCCACCCGGCTGCACAATAGGCCGCTGATCATCGATGGCTACTCGGGTCGAGTGTACGTCAATCCATCGTCCAAACTGACCGGTTATTACGACGATATCCTCCGTGAGGATAAGTTGATCAGCCAAGGGTTAGAGCTAACTCGCGACCTGCCGTGCGAGACGCTCGATGGCCATCGGTTGCCTCTGTGGGCCAATACCGGTCTAGTGGCTGATGTCGCGTTTGCGCTCAAGCGAGGTGCCGTCGGGGTCGGGTTGTACCGGTCTGAAGTGCCTTTTATGATCAAGGAGTTCTTTCCTAGCGAAGCGGAGCAGGTCGACAGTTACCGGCGCCAGCTGGAGCCCTTTGCGCCCAATCCCGTCACGATGCGAACGCTTGATATTGGCGGCGATAAGTCGCTGTCCTACTTTCCCATTGTGGAAGCCAACCCGTCGCTGGGCTGGCGTGGAATACGAGTTACGCTTGATCACCCAGAGATTTTTCTGGTGCAGGTGCGGGCTATGTTGCTGGCCAGCGAAGGGCTGGATAACCTGAGAATTATGCTGCCGATGGTGTCTAGCGTGATCGAGATTGATGAATCGCTGGCGCTGATCAATCAAGCCTTTAAGGAGTTGATTGATGACGGTCATCAGCTGATTCAGCCTGAAATCGGAGTGATGATTGAAGTGCCTGCGGCGGTTTATCAAGTTCGCAGTTTTGCCCGGCGGGTAGATTTTTTATCGGTCGGTAGTAACGATCTGACGCAATATCTACTCGCGGTCGATCGCAATAACCCTCGGGTCGCCGGGCTCTATAACAGCTACCATCCAGCAGTATTGTCGGCGCTACTCAACATTGTTGACGAAGCGCATAAAGAGAACGTCCAGGTCTGTATCTGTGGTGAGCTGGCGGGCGATCCGATCGGGGCTATCTTGTTGCTGGCGATGGGTTACGATGGCTTGTCGATGAGTTCCAACAGTCTGGCCAAGGTCAAATCGGCGATTCGCGGGGTGACCTTGGATCAGGCGCAGCAGTTCCTTGAAACCGCGTTCAGTTTTGACGAGCCGGAGGCGGTGCAGCAGGCGTTATCGCAGATGCTGATCGATGCCGGATTGGGGCGTCTGTCCCGCTCTCGAATGCCGGTCTGATCTGTTGGCGGCTTAAAGCGCATCAGATCGATCCCAAACGATACTCTCAGCCTCCCCAGATCGCGTTAGTCAGCCACTGCTCCTGTTAACTATCTGTTTTGGCTCAGTGATTGCTTTTTCGGCGCTTCGTGTTGTTCGACCGGAAGCCAGAGGCTAAACGTGGTGCCTAGACCTGGTTTGCTGTAGACGTCGATCTTGCCGTTGTGGGCTTTGATAATGCTGTGTGACAACGCCAGTCCTAGCCCGGTGCCTTGTCCCACCGGCTTG
>JBFFKD010000489.1:0-2261 GCA_041555595.1 Motiliproteus sp. | reverse complement strand
TCGGGGGTGACTGAGGGGCGGGCGATCAGGTCCATCGCCAGAGACAGGGTTGGTGATACTAAAGACATCGGAGCACTACCTTGATGGGATATCGAAAGTTAAAAATCGTAAATAGAGGTCAAGCAGGCAATTATACCGGTAAACGGGGTTGGATTGGTGGTGATTGCGGTATCGCAGGATCTGCTACGCAAGCTTGCGGTCTGGTGGCGAACTAGCAGTTCCGACTAGAGGTTAATCGTTTTGCTGGCGGACTAGCCGGACCAGTTGGTTGACTTCGCACAGGCTGCGGGCGCTGGCTAGTCGGTCGGCCAGTTGTTCGATCTCGTCGATCGATTTTTTGGCTAACGGTAGCGATGACAGCAGGCGATAGGTGTGACGCAGCTCGAAGGGATGAATGCAGGTGTCAGCGGGTGTTGGCGTTGCGGTTAATGGTGATGTCGATATCTCTGGCTTGGATGTCACAGCTGGCTCCTGATAATTGCACCTTGATGACCCTAGATTGGGTCGGAGTAGGGGCAGTCTAGGGTAGAGCCGCTGGTAAAGAATTGCGTTAAATCAAGCTTTATCGGGTTGAGCGGGTAAGCGTAGCGAATATTGATATAGATCTGTTTTTGGTGTTTTAAGCCGGCTGTGCTGGAGCTGGGAAGTGAGTTGGAGGGACCAGGCGGTCGGGTTGACCGCCGGGAATCAGGCCGTTTAGACCAGGTTAGAGAGCTTGGGGTCTGGCTGCTCGGCAGGACGGTAGATCAGGGCGATATTGCCGATCTGCTGGACCAGCTGGGCTTGCACCTGCTCGCAGAGCTGGGCGATCAAGGCTTTCTTGACTTCGCGATCGCCAACGTTGAATTTCACCTTGATCAGCTCATGATCTTCCAGTGCACGGTCAACTTCCAGTTGAACCCCTTCTGAAAGGCCGTTGCCGGCTACGGTGACAATGGGGCTTAGATTGTGGCCTAGGCTACGGAACTGTTTTTTTTGCGTGGCTGTTAAGCTCATAATAGTATGGTCAACCTCTCGTTGGACCTGTCAGCGGCGGGCGGCCTGATCGGGTCGCAGCGTTCGAAGGGTTCCGGTGTTAGAAAAGCCAGCTATTTTACCCTAGCTGCCGTACTCAGAGTAGTGCGCTAGTCGATCGATTGAATTTAGTAGTACGGAGTATGGAACAGCGTGGCGCGATCTAAAAGTAGTGGCCAATGGCTACAGGAACATTTCGATGACCCTTATGTCCAACGTGCCAAGGATGAAGGTTACCGTTCCCGTGCCAGCTTTAAGCTGATTGAGCTGGATAAGAAGGATCGGTTGTTTCGGCCGGGGATGACTGTGGTCGATCTGGGCGCAGCCCCTGGTGGTTGGTCGCAAGTGGCTGCGGATAAGGTTGGTGACAACGGGTTAGTGATCGCATCTGATATTCTGCCGATGGATTCGTTGGCAGGGGTGACGTTTGTGCAGGGTGACTTTACCGAGGAGTCGGTCTACGACCAAATCCTCGTCGCGATCGATGGGCGGCCGGTAGACCTTGTAATTTCAGATATGGCCCCCAATATGAGCGGTATGAACTCGGTCGATCAGCCACGGTCGATCTATCTGGTCGAGCTGGCTCTGGATCTTGCGCGGCAGGTGATGAAGCCCGATGGTGTGTTTTTGGCTAAAGTGTTTCAAGGCGAAGGCTTTGATGCGTTGCTGGCCGATATGCGTCAGAGCTTTACTAAAGTACAGTCACGTAAACCTGATTCATCCCGTGCTCGCTCGCGGGAAATTTATCAGCTTTGTCGTGGTTTTAAAGGTTAAAATGACGGCAGAACCGACGGTCGCAGCGTGTTTTATTGCTGTTGCGATCCTTGTTATCGCTTTATAGAAGTAGCTTTAAAGGAGCTTCGCTTGAACGACATGGCAAAAAATTTGGTGTTGTGGCTAATTATTGCTGCGGTACTGTTGACGGTTTTCAACAATTTCAACACCACGCCTGAGGCAAATAAGCTGAGCTACTCGCAGTTTATCGAGCAGGTTCGAAACGATCAGGTCACCCGGGTGGTGGTCGAAGGGTATGAGATAAGTGGTGATCTTAAGAGTGGTGGTAGTTTTGTTACCGTGCGTCCGGCACTGCAAGATCCCAAGCTGGTCGACGATCTGTACAACCATGATGTGGTGATCGAAGGTAAGCAGCCGGAACAGCAAAGTATCTGGACCCAGTTGCTGGTTGCCAGCTTCCCTATTTTGGTGATTATCGCGGTCTTTATGTTCTTTATGCGCCAGATGCAGGG
>JBFFKD010000488.1:0-2277 GCA_041555595.1 Motiliproteus sp. | reverse complement strand
CAACTGACAGGCGACAACCCTCTGTTTGCCCCCGAAGGCAACGTATTCACCATCAACGCGATGCATCAGGATCAGGTGCTGGTCAAACCCGATAACGCCCAGGTGCTGGCTGAATCGGAGTTCTGTCGCTATGCCGCGCTGTGTTACGACGATCGGATTTTGACGCTGCAGGCGCACCCTGAATTTAGCCTCGCCTACGAATATGAACTGGTGCAGTCGCGTAAGGGCAGTGTGGTGCCCGACGCCAGCGCCGATCAGGGGCTGGCCAGCCTGCGCGGTCCGGCGGCAGCGACCGATTCACTGGCGGTGGCACGCTGGATGGCGGCGTTTTTAGAGCACTGAATCGGCAGCGCCACCGATAGTCGCTCAGTCACGGAGCTCGGTTAGGGAAACCGGGTTAGGGAGACCAGGCTAGAAGGACTCTATATCAGGGGCGCTTCGCCCCCACCTCAGAATAGGAGTCTTGCAATGCGTCTACTCATGGGTTGCTTGCTGTGGTTGCTGGCAACGGCGGTATTGGCTCAGAGCGAGCGGCCGCTGATTACCCTGGCTGCCGATATCTGGTGTCCCTACAATTGTGATCCGCAGTCGGCTAAACCCGGTTATGTGGTGGAGCTGGCGCAATTGGTGTTTGAGCGTGCCGGTTATCGAGTCGAGTATCTGGTGTTGCCTTGGGCGCGTACGTTGCAGTCGGTCGAACAGGGCGTGATAACGGCGGCCATTGGCGCCACTGCGCAGGAACTACCGAGTGCGTTGTTTCCGCAGCAGGAGGTCGGCCGGTTTCGTGGCCATTTGATCACCGCGCGCTCGATGAGCTGGCGCTCCCTCGAGCCGGATTCGCTGAAGGGGATGCGGATCGGGGTGGTTAACAGCTACGACTATGGCAGTTTCAACCGCTTTATCGAGCGCAATCGCGACTCGGATCTGTTACAGGTTTTATCCGGCCAAGACGCGATCAATCGGGGCTTGGCGATGGTGGCGCGACGGCGGCTGGATGCCTTCATCGAGGATCGTGATGTGGCGGCTTATACCATCACTCAGATGGAACTGGAGCAGCAGTTGGTGGTCGGCGATCCGGTCGGATCGGCGATCAAGCTTTATATCGCGTTTTCCTCTAAATTGCCGCAATCAAAGCAGTACGCCCAGGTTCTCAACGACGGTATCGTGGCGCTGCGCGCCAGTGGTGAGTTGGCGCAGATCCTCAATCGCTACGGCATCAAAGACTGGAACCCATAACTCAGCCTCATAACCCAGCATGCTTTGGTGAGGGGGGGCTGAGTCAGAGCGTTGCTGATCAGCCCTGATTGGCTGCCCGTACGTAGAGGTACTCGAGCGCCAGCGTTGCTGCTGCCAGCGAGGTGATCTCTGCGTGGTCGTAGGTTGGCGCTACCTCGACCACATCCATCCCGACCAGATTTAGTCCGACCAGGCCGCGAATCACCTTCAGCGCACTGTCGATGCTCATGCCTGCCGCGACCGGGGTGCCAGTGCCGGGAGCAAAGGCTGGATCGAGACCATCGATGTCGAAACTGATGTAGGTCGGCTTATCACCAACCCGGGCTTTGATCCGCTCGAGGATATCGTTTGGACGGTGGTCGTTGACCCAGCCCGCGTCGAGTACTTCGAACGGATGGCCTTCGACCCTGTAGGCGGTACGGATGCCGATCTGGATCGAGTGCTCGGTGTCGATCAGTCCCTCTTCGACCGCGTGGTGGAACAGAGTGCCGTGATCGTATTTGCTACCACCGGAGTAGGTATCGGTATGGGCGTCAAAATGGATCAGCGCCAGCGGTCCGAACTTGGCCGCGTGCGCCCGTAGCAACGGTAGTGTGATGTAATGATCGCCGCCAAACGACAACATGCTTTTGCCGGCATCGAGAATGCGCCGAGCGTGTGCTTGGAGGTTGTCGACCAGCGTCTGCGGTTCACCGTGCTTGAACATCACATCGCCAATATCGGCGACCTTGAGCCGATCGTTGAGCATGAACTCCCAAGGCCATCGCGCCCCTTCCCAGATCAGGTTGGCCGATGCCTGGCGGATCCCCTGCGGTCCAAACCGTGATCCTGGACGCCCCGAGGTCGCCATATCGAAGGGTACGCCGCTGATGATGACGTCGGCATCGCTGCTGGCCAGGTCGGTCACGGTGGGGAACTGTAAGAAACTGCTGACCATGCCGTAGAGTGGCATGGTGGCATCGGCGCTCATGCTGGTGGCTGTAAGGGGATGGGTCATTGAAGGCTCCTGGGCCGGATTAGTGGGGTAGATCGAGCCAGAGT
>JBFFKD010000487.1:0-2283 GCA_041555595.1 Motiliproteus sp. | reverse complement strand
CAGCATAGATCGCCGCACACTGATGCAGCGTAATCACACCGACCAGGTGCTGATCCTCACGAGCCAGAAACGCCCAGATATTACCGTTACTCAATAGCTGTTGCGCAACCCGGTCCAACCCCTCCGCTGCCACCTCCTCGGCGGCCTGGGGGTCAAGTTCAACCAACAACTCGACCACTAACGCCGACACCTGCCGATAATCATCTACGCTCGCTTCGGTAATACTGATCTCAGCCATGGAAATTCGCTCGCGCTTTAGTCTCAACTATCACAGCAGCGCAGGCAGCAACTGCTCGAATGCCTGTGCCAGTGTGTCGATATCAGCACGGCTAAGATCCCGATGGATGACCAGCCGCAACGTCTGGGAAGCACTGACTTTGATACCGCGCTGCTGAAACTGTTCGGCTAAGGTAACCGCCACCTCAGCACTGGGCAGTTGCAGATAGAGCATATTGGTCTGCGCCGGTTGCTGTGCCAACTCGACCCCATCGATCGCCGCCAGTCGTTGTTCGAGTATGCGGGTGTGCTGATGATCGCGTTCGAGCTGCTGCAGGTGATGATCAAGGGCATAGTCAGCCGCTGCGGCCAGAATGCCAGCCTGCCGCATACCACCACCCAACATTTTACGCCAGCGCCGGGCCGTGCGGATAAATTGCCCTGACCCGCACAACACCGATCCAACCGGAGTACCGAGCCCCTTGGAGAAACAGATCGATACGCTGTCGAAGTAACGGCTGATCGCCTCTAGCTCGACACCGAGCGCCACCGCCGCGTTAAACACCCGGGCACCGTCCAGATGCAACGCCAACCCGTGTCGATCAACCAGTGCCCGCGCCTGCTGTAGATACGCCAACCCGATAACCTTGCCATGATGGGTGTTCTCTAGCGCCAGCAACCGGGTCCGGGCAAAATGGCAATCGTCGGGTTTAATCAACGACTCGACCCGCGCCAGATCGAGACTACCGTCGGCTTCGACGGCCATCGGCTGCGGCTGAATACCGCCCAGCACCGCCGCCCCACCGGCTTCGTACAGGTAGGTATGATAATCCTGACCCACCAGATACTCGTCGCCACGTTGGCAATGCACCAGCAGTGCAATCAGGTTGCTCTGGGTCCCCGAGCTGACAAACAGCCCCGCTTCCATACCGGCCATCGCCGCGACCCGTTGCTCCAGCGCGGTTACAGTCGGATCTTCACCGTACACATCATCGCCGACACGGGCCGCAGCCATTGCCGCTCGCATCGCTGTATCGGGTTGGGTCACCGTATCGCTACGCAGATCGATCATAAAATGCTCCGGTAGATCGCCTGTTGTTAGACGACCATATTGAAGGAAAAATCAGCCCGCTATCGTACCAGTGACTGCACCCAAATCACGAACAGCATATGGGCCAATTGGCAGTAAATTCAGTCAATGATATGAATAGAATAGTGAAGACCGTTAGGTCTGAACTGTTGCCAAACAACAGACATACCAATTATAAAACTCATAATGGCAGTGACGGGAGGTTAACAATGGACAAAGTGATGGTCGTAACCGGCGGCAGCCGTGGTATTGGCGCTTGCGTGGCTCGGCAGGCCGCCGCTCAAGGCTACAGCGTTGCCCTGAGCTATCTGACCAACAAACAGCAGGCCGATGCTGTGGTGGAGTCGATCATCGATAACGGCGGCCGGGCGATCGCCCTGCAGGCCAATGTCGCCATCGAGCAACAACTGATCGACCTGTTTGAGCAGGTCGATAACAACCTTGGTCCGGTGACCGCGTTGGTCAACAACGTCGGTATTCTGGAACAGCAGATGCCGGTCGAGACGATGGATGCCGCTCGCCTCAACCGCGTCTTCAGCACCAATATCATCGGAAGTTTTATCTGCGCCAGAGAGGCGATTAAACGAATGTCGACCCGCCATGGTGGCAACGGCGGTGGCATCGTCAACCTGTCATCACGTGCTGCCAAACTCGGATCGGCCAACGAATATGTCGACTATGTTGCCTCCAAGGCCGCCATCGATACCTTCACTATTGGGCTATCAAAAGAGCTCGCCGAGCAGGGGATTCGCGTCAATGCCGTTGCTCCCGGCGCCATCTATACCGACATCCACGCCAGCGGCGGTGAACCGGAACGGGTCGAACGGATTAAAGCGGCAATTCCGATGCAACGCGGCGGCTACCCCGACGAGGTCGCCAAAGCCATATTATGGCTGCTGTCTGAGGATGCCTCCTATACCACCGGCACCATCCTCGACGTAGCAGGCGGACGCTAGTGTAGCGTCTGCCTTAACCGT
>JBFFKD010000486.1:0-2288 GCA_041555595.1 Motiliproteus sp. | reverse complement strand
ATGCTCACAGCAACGATTACTTCAACAGTTCAGAAACCGGTCAGTATCTGGCTCTGAACTACTCGTTGGGGGTTACCGAAGAGATCAGTGTCGACCTGCACGCAGGTCACAGCTTCGGCAACTACTGGACCGAACTGGATATCGGTGACTACAACGATTACTCGATCGGCGTATCAACCAGCGCCGCAGGTCTCGACCTATCAGCCGCGTACCTGTTTAACAGCATCGACGACGGCATGGAAACCAACGGCAACAACCCATTCGCTACCGACAACTCCTTGGTGGTGACGGTATCACGTAGCTTCTGATCACCGTCAAAGATCGCAAACTCCCCTGCCTCTTCAGTCCGGTACCCCTGCAACAACCGGGCTGAGGGGGCTTATCCCCTTCCTTCTGCTGTTCTGCTGTTCTGCTGCCCCCATCCAACCCTACCGATCAACGCCAGAATATACCGCAAGGGGTATAGCTGAGCCGCGCAACAACAACGTACGCTGATCCTATCCCAGCACCGCGCCTGAGGATGCTCTCGCCACTGAACACTAACATCGTGAGCGGTGTTAAGCATCACCGACAGCGCCATTAATAACAACAATAACAACCTCGATCACCAGCAGGAGTTCAACATGGCAACGATCAACCACACCGGTTCTTACTACGCTGCCTCAGCCAATGACACAAACCAGCGCCCCAGCTTGCAGGGCGATATCACTGCCGATATTTGCGTCATCGGCGCCGGTTATAGCGGCCTATCGACCGCATTGCATCTGGCCGAACAGGGCTTCTCGGTGGCAGTTCTCGAAGCCAGCCGGATCGGCTTTGGCGCATCCGGACGCAACGGCGGTCAGATCGTCCACAGCTACAGCCGCGATATCGACTTCATCGAGAAACATTACGGCCATGACACCGGCACTGCGATGGGCAAGATGGCATTCGAAGGGGGCAGCATTATTCGCCGTCTGGTTGAGCAGTACGACATCCAGTGCGACCTAAAACCCGGCGGTATCTTTGCCGCCTGCAACGCCAAACAGTTGGCCGAACTGGAGTCCAAGAAGGCGCTGTGGGAAAGCCACGGCCATCAACAACTGGAACTGCTCAACGCCGATCAGATTCGTAACTATGTCGGTTCGGAGCGCTATCACGGTGGCTTGCTGGACAACAGCAGCGGCCACTTCCATCCGCTCAATCTGGTGCTGGGAGAAGCCGCTGCGCTGGAATCACTGGGGGGCAGCATTTTTGAAGCCTCAGCGGTGACCCGGGTTGATCAAGGCAGCGCAACAACACTCAACAAGGCCAAGGTCTATACCGCTAACGGTAGTGTCACCGCAGACTTTGTGATGGTGGCTGGCAACGCCTACCTGGGCGGACTGATCCCCAAGCTGCAGCAAAAAGCAATTCCCTGCGGCACCCAGATCGTCACTACCGAGCCCCTGAGTCCTGAGTTACAGCAGCAGCTGATCCCGCATGGGCAATGCATCGAAGACTGTAACTACCTGCTCGACTACTTCCGCCTCTCCGGCGACGGTCGGTTGATCTACGGTGGCGGCGTCACCTATGGCGACCGCGAGCCGGGTAAGATCGAAGCGTTGATCAGGCCCAAGGTGCTCAAAACCTTTCCGCAGCTCAAGGGCACCCGGATCGATTACGCCTGGACCGGCAACTTCCTACTGACGCTGATGCGACTGCCGCAGTTTGGCCGGATCGGCAGCAATATCTATTATGCCCAGGGCTACAGCGGTCACGGCGTCACCAGTTCGCACCTGGCCGGGAAAGTGGTCGCCGAAGCGATTCAGGGGCAGGCCGAACGGTTCGACGTGTTCGCCAGCCTGCCGCAACCGCCGTTTCCCGGCGGTCGACTACTGCGGGTACCCTTGACGGCAATGGGCGCCTGGTACTACCAGATGCGTGACCAGCTGGGCCTCTAACCCCACGCTCGCGATACAACCCGCATCACTTAGGATTCCGATGATCATCACCTCACGCCTTGCTATCATCCTGCTACTGCTGGTCTGCCTGATCTGGGGGGCCGAGTACGCACTGGTCGACCTGGCGATCGAGGTGTTACCGACCCACAGTTTTAACGCCATCCGCTTCGCCGTTGCGGCACTGTCGCTGCTGCCATTGCTGTGGTTTTCGAAGGAGAAACTGTCGCCGCAGCAACACCCGGCACTGATCGGCACCGGCCTGCTGCTAGGCCTACTGCTGTTTATCGGTTTCTATACCCAAACCGAAGGGCTGCTCTATACCAGCGTCTCCAACGCCGGCTTTATCACCGGCCTGGTGGTGCCGCT
>JBFFKD010000485.1:0-2291 GCA_041555595.1 Motiliproteus sp. | reverse complement strand
GACCCTGTGGCTGGAGCAATGGCTCAAGAACCACGACGGCACCCTGATTCTTATCTCGCACGACCGTGACTTTCTCGATCGGGTTGTCGGCCATATCGTCCACCTGGAGCGTCAGAAGCTGCAGCTGTACAAGGGTAACTACTCCGACTTTGAGAAGCTGCGAGCCGAACGGCTATCGCATCAGCAGCAGGCATTCGAGAAGCAGCAGCAGCGGGTCAGTGAGATCGAAGATTTTGTTCGTCGCTTCAAGGCCAAGGCGACCAAGGCCAAGCAGGCTCAGAGCCGAATCAAAGAGCTAGAGCGGATGGAGCGGATCGCCCCGGCCCATGTCGATTCGCCGTTTAATTTCAGTTTTCAAAGTTCGGCCAAGCTATCGAGCCCACTACTGGTGCTCGATAAAGCGGCGCTGGGCTATAGCAGCGACAAACCCATTATCGACTGCTGTAATCTTAATTTGCAGCCGGAGATGCGGATCGGTTTGCTCGGAGCCAATGGCGCCGGTAAGTCGACCCTGATCAAATCGCTGATGGGTGATATCGAGTTGCTTAGCGGTGAGCGGCGCCAAGGTGAGAACCTGCGGGTCGGTTATTTTGCTCAGCACCAGCTCGAAGCATTGGATATGCAGGCCTCCCCCCTGCTGCACCTGCAGCGGATCGCACCGAAAGAGAGTGAGCAGAAACTGCGTGATTACTTGGGCAGCTTTGGTTTTCGCGGCGATGATTGCCTCGATTCGGTCAAGCTGTTCTCGGGTGGTGAGAAGGCGCGGTTGGCGCTGGCGCTGATTGCCTGGCAGCAGCCTAATCTGCTGCTGATGGATGAACCGACCAACCATCTCGATCTGGAGGTGCGGCACGCGTTGACACTGGCGTTGCAGTCATTTCCCGGCGCGCTGATTCTGGTATCGCACGACCGCCATCTGCTGCGGAACTGCGTCGATGAATTCCTGTTGGTCAGCGACGGTAAAGTCACCCCGTTCGACGGAGATCTGAATGATTACGCTCGCTGGTTATCGGAAGCGGCGGCCAATCGGGTTGAGGATGCCTCGATAGACAGTGGTCCGGCTGGCGATGACTCGCAGGGTGGTGAATCGGCGTTGGATCGTAAGGAGCGAAAGCGGTTGCAAGCGGCTCGCCGGCAGCAGTTAGCGCCATTGCGCAAGCAAGTGGCGAAGCTGGAGCAGTTGGTCGAGCAGCAGGCGGTAGAGCTGGAAGAGATCAATCAGCAGTTGGCCGATAGCGAGCTGTATGACGACGCCAACAAGCTTAGATTGAAGCAGTTGCTGCAACAGCAGGCGAAATTACAGCAGGACAGCGCCGCGACCGAAGAGCAGTGGTTGGATAGCCTGGAGCAGTTGGAGCTGCTTAGTACTGAGCTGCTGGTCGACTAGTCATATCACACACACCGCGATGCGGTGCTGTGTGGACTGCGATGTTAGGCCGAGCGAGCGTGCAGTGGGAATCTCACCCGGCCTTTAGAAAATTTGTCATCTCGTCGAGCTGGTCTGTCTTGGCATGAATGTTCTGGAAAACCTGCTGAACCTGTTCGGGTTCGAGACCGAGTCCTTGATATAACTGCGCCGGAATCTCACCAACCGGGCCATCGCCCAGGCTGTGACTGCGCATCACCCTTAGGCTTAGATCGATTAGATGGGCGTAGTTCTGATGTTCTTCCTGATAGCTCTGCGAATTCTGGTGACGGATGCCCGTGCAGACCTCGCTTGGCAGATTCCAGGTTTCCATTAACCAGGCGCCGACCTGTTCGCGGGTAACGTTGATAATCTGTTTTTCAACGTACTCGTGGTGCAGGTGCGGGTTGGCTTCGATGTAGCGCGAGACCAATGAGAAATGCGGTGGGAAGATATGTGCCAGGGTCAGATAGCCAAAGTTGTGTAATAGGCCGGTCAGGTAGACCAGGCCCGGACGCGGTCGTTTATCGGCCGGCATTATTTTGGCCAGTTTTTCGGCCAAGGTGGCGCAGAATAACGCTTGTAACCAATACGGGGTGCTGCCACGCGGGGTGTCGGTTGGCAGTTTCAGGGTGCGGCCCATCGCCACGCCCAGTGCCAGGTTGACCACCAGATCGTAGCCTAGCACCCGCACGATCGCATCGTGAATCGAATCGATGCCACCAGGGGCGGCATAATAGGGTGAAGCGGCCCAGCTCATCACCTGCGCCGACAGGCTAGGATCCATCTCGACGATCGGTACCAGATCATCAACTCCGGAGTTGGGGTTGGCACGTAGTTCGATAATTTTCTGGGCGGTGGGGGGCAGCGTCGGCAGCCCCAGCGT
>JBFFKD010000484.1:0-2302 GCA_041555595.1 Motiliproteus sp. | reverse complement strand
GTTTTCAGCAGCCCGTTCGGGCTGCTGCTGTTTGTGGTGGAGTCACTCCACTGCGTGTTTCTGATGTGTTCGATTATCATCTCTAGATTCTCCTCGGTCGCTATCGGCTAAATCACTGCTGTCGGCCTGACTTTCCCCCTGTTATCAGTCCTGTGCTGTTCTGATAGTGCGAAGTTCGATTGTATGTGTCGCCAAGAGAAGTGGTGGGTTCAGGGTTTTAGCTAGCATCAACTGACCCTGAGCGGATTGTTTGAATGGTAGCGCAGTCTTGAGCTAGGCTCTGACAGGCGGGTCGTTGTGGTCTGGATCAGCAGCGAGTCGAATATCGAGCTGGTGGCGGTAGAGCGGTTGGATAGCGTCAAAAAGAAAAGGCGTCCCTTGCTGGGACGCCTTTTGTTGAGTGGTGAATCTGTACGTAAGGAGATATATACGACACTAGTAAATCTAGTCAGCGTTGTTCCTTTTGGCAAACCCCGCCGACTAATTTTGTTCCGACCCTAAGCCTAAGCGGTTAGAGTGCGGCGATCTTGTTGTACTGCTCCTGCAGCTTCTCGCTAGCGCTCTGGGCTTCCTCCAGTTTGGTACGCTCTTTGGCAATCACCGCTTCAGGGGCGTTGTCGACAAATTTAGCGTTACCGAGCTTGCCGCTGACCTGGTTGATCAGTTTACCGAGTTTATCCAGCTCTTTCTGCAGACGGCCCAGTTCGGCGTCTTTATCGATCAGGCCGGCCATCGGTACCAGTACTTCCATCTCGCCGACCAGTGCGGTAGCCGACAGCGGTGCATCTTCGCTGTTAGCCAGCCAGGTAGCGCTTTCCAGATTTGCCAGCTTCTTCAGGAACTGTTGGTTGGCGTTCAGGCGAGCCTGATCTTCGGCGCAGTTGTCGGCTTTGGAGCTGAACAGGACGTTAATGTGCTTGGCTGGCGATATTTTCATCTCGCCACGGATATTGCGCACACCCACGATGACGCCCTTGAGCCAGTCGATATCGGCTTCAGCTTGCGGGTCTATCTTATCCTGCTCTACCCGGGGGTAGGGCTGATGCATGATAGTTTCGTCGGAAAGTCCCGCCAGTGGCGCCACGCGCTGCCAGATCTCTTCGGTGATATAGGGCATAAACGGATGCGCCAGTCGCAACGCGCTTTCGAGAACCCGTACCAGGGTGCGACGGGTGCCGCGCAGCTGCGCCTCGCTAGAGTTTTCATCCCACAGCACCGGCTTAGACAACTCCAGATACCAATCACAGTATTCGTTCCAGATAAACTCGAACAGCGCCTGCGTAGCCAGGTCGAAACGGAACTCGTCCAGGGCTTTCTCGATCGCCTGCTCGGTATGCTGCAGGCGGGAGATAATCCAGCGATCGGCTAGGCTCAGCTCGACGTCATGGCCGTTCTGACCGCAGTCCAGTGCGCCGGTGCAATCACCTTGATCGTTCTGCTGCTCGGTGTTCATCAGTACGTAGCGGGCTGCGTTCCAGATCTTGTTGCAGAAGTTGCGATAGCCCTCCATCCGCCCCATATCGAACTTGATATCACGACCGGTCGAGGCCAGCGAGCAGAAGGTGAAGCGCAGCGCATCGGTGCCGTAGGAGGCGATCCCTTCCGGGAACTCGTTGCGGGTCTGCTTCTCGATCTTGGCGGCCAGCTTGGGTTGCATCATGTTGGCGGTGCGCTTAGCGACTAACTGTTCCAGCTCGATACCGTCGATCAGGTCGAGCGGATCTAGTACGTTACCCTTGGACTTGGACATCTTGTGGCCGAGCGAGTCACGCACCAGGCCGTGCACGTAGACCTGCTTGAAAGGCACCTGTGGAGTGCCATCTTCGTCTTTGACGAAGTGCATGGTCATCATGATCATCCGGGCAACCCAGAAGAAGATGATGTCAAAACCGGTCACCAATACGTCAGTGCTGTGGAAGGTCTTGAGGAACTCGGTTTTCTCGGGCCAGCCTAGAGTAGAGAAGGTCCACAGCGCCGAGCTAAACCAGGTGTCGAGCACGTCTTCATCCTGGCGCAAGATCATATCATCGCTCAGGTTGTTATCGCGGCGAACTTCAGCTTCGTCGCGGCCGACGTAGACCTTGCCGGTCTCGTCGTACCAGGCGGGAATCTGATGCCCCCACCAGAGTTGGCGCGAGATACACCAGTCCTGAATATCGCGCATCCAGGAGAAGTACATGTTTTCGTACTGCTTGGGTACGAACTCGATATCACCGTCTTCGACCGCCTTGATCGCGGGTTTGGCCAGGGTCTTGGCATCGACGTACCACTGATCGGTCAGCCAGGGCTCTATAACGACACC
>JBFFKD010000483.1:0-2311 GCA_041555595.1 Motiliproteus sp. | reverse complement strand
GGCCATCGAGACCTTGCCCAACAATCGGGGGTCGTTGGCCTTCGGAATGATGTATTCCGGGCCAAACTCCAGTGATTCCAGGCCGAACGAGTCCAGCACAACCTGTGGAACCGGCTCTCTGGCGAGTTCGGCAATGGCGTAGACCGCTGCCATCTTCATCTCATGGGTGATATGGCGTGAACGCACATCCATCGCACCACGGAAGATGTATGGGAAGCACAGCACGTTGTTAACTTGATTCGGGTAGTCGGAACGACCGGTCGCCATGATCACATCGTTGCGCGCTGCGTGAGCCACTTCTGGGCGAATCTCTGGATCCGGGTTGGCGCAGGCAAAGACGATCGGCTTAGGTGCCATCTTCTTGATCTGCTCGGCAGACAGTTGGTCAGGACCGGCCAGTCCCAGGAATACGTCAGCGCCGTCGATGGCATCGTCAAGACTACGGCAATCGGTCTGGATTGCAGCAAACATCGCTTTTTCAGGCGTCAGGTCACCACGGCCATCGTGGATAACACCGCGACGGTCGACGGCGATGATGTTGTGACGACGAATACCGGCGGTGATCATCAGACGCAGACAGGCGGTCGCAGCCGCGCCCGCACCCAGGCAGACAACTTTAACTTCGTTAATGTCCTTACCGGCCAGTTCAATAGCATTCAACAAACCAGCAACGGTCACGATCGCGGTACCGTGTTGGTCGTCGTGGAATACTGGAATATGGAGGCGTTCGATCAGTTGGCGCTCGATCTCGAAGCACTCAGGGGCTTTGATATCTTCCAGATTGATGCCGCCAAAGGTGCAGGCAATACGAGCCACGGTATCGATAAAAGCCTGCGGGCTTTCATTTTCGACTTCGATGTCGATCGAATCCAGACCGGCGAAGCGTTTGAACAGCAGCGCCTTTCCTTCCATGACGGGTTTGGATGCCAGTGCGCCTATGTTACCCAGCCCAAGGACCGCAGAACCGTTGGAGATAACCGCGACCAGGTTGCCTTTACCGGTGTACTTGTAGGCATCGTTTGGATTGTCGGCAATAGCGCGACATGGCTCTGCAACGCCTGGGCTGTATGCCAGGCTAAGGTCGTCAGCCGTTTCGGCAGGCTTGCTCAGCTCAATGCTGATCTTTCCAGGCTTAGGAAACTGGTGATAGTCTAGAGCACGTTTTTTCAGGTCTTGATCGGTCATTATTGCTTCCAGATTGCACGAAGTGGGCGAGGGAGGATATACGAAAGTCTGACCGCGCTCAAGCCACAATAGGCTGTAGCCCACGTCCTGTAAGGGTTTGGCCTGACTAGGGCTAATCCTGATAAGGTGAATGGATTGTCAACAATCTGTATGGCAGAGCTTTAAGCCGTCAGGGTGGTTGATATTTAGCAAAAAAGGCAGGAATCCCCGCTTTATCTGGGGTTTTGTTAGTTTTCGGTGGACCAGCCAGCCTCTGACCTCGAGTTGGCGGCCGACCAGATCGTCTGACGAAACTTGTTGGAACCAGTGTTGAGCCTGTGAACGTAAAATAACGAAAACTTTTTCGTTTAGCTCCAAGTAGTTACCGTTCTTAATCGAGCCTGCTTTAGTGATCGTTCCTCGGTAGCGGCCAAAACCGCTGCTGCCTGTGTCGAGTTGATTAACCGGTAGTGGCTGGTAATCGGGCAGTGACCAAACCCCGAGTTGCTGTTGGCGTGCCTGTCGTTCGGCCTGGTTTAAACAATCCCTCAATGCCAGATTCGGCGCCATGCTGATGGCAAAGCCCAGTCCTTGTCGCAGCAGTTCGGCTTCAGCGCTGCTGCCATCGTCAAGAAACAGGTGTGCGAGCAATCGGTTGTAGCGGTCGTGACTCTGTTGACCGACTTGGATCTGAACTGGCGAGCGGTCTTTGATCAGTTGCGTTAGGCGGTTTGTTGCCTGCCGGGCCAGTGGTTGGTCGGGCTTGCCGTTGCGGCCCCGTTCGGGGGTGTTGATGCCGATCAGTCTGACTTTGCGGCCATCGTCCAGCAGTAGGGTATCTCCGTCGTATACCGAGGCGACAGTAACGGCTTGCGGGTTGATCGGCTCAGGGCAGGAGGCTGCTTGGCTTGAATAGGGGATCAAACAGCAGCCGAAAAAAAAGGCGCTGATCGTCAGCGCCTTTTTTAGATTGTGCATGATAGAAGTTTTACTTCTTGGTGGTACGAGCACCGAAGCGCTTGTTGAAGCGATCGATACGACCAGCGGTATCAACAACCTTCTGCTTGCCGGTGTAGAATGGGTGGCAAGCGCCGCAGACGTCGAGGTGCATGTCGCTGCCACGGGTAGATTTGGTCTTAATGACGTT
>JBFFKD010000482.1:0-2314 GCA_041555595.1 Motiliproteus sp. | reverse complement strand
TTATGGAGCCCACCGAAATTGTTGAAGATGACAGCGCTATCGGAGAGATGTGTACCGATGTATTCGGAGCAAAGTGGGAATCCTTCAAGATTGCCCACCTATCAACGGGCGACCGAATCGGTGTTGAGTTGTTCCAATTTAAGAATCAACAGAGCCCTGATGATAACTTTGAATATTGGAAAACAGGAGTGTTTCACTTTTGCGTTCAAGATCCTGATGTTGAAGGTTTAGCCGAGAAAATTGTTGAAGCAGGAGGCAAGAAACGGATGGCTGAGCCTCGTTATTATTATCCTGGTGAGAAGCCCTTTAGAATGATCTACATGGAAGACCCGTTCGGCAATATTCTTGAGATTTACAGTCATAGCTATGAGTTGCACTACGCGTCAGGAGCGTATAAATAATTCATCAATGACTTAGCCATAAGCGGTAGGTTTTTATTGACCGCTTATGGCTGTTAGTGATGCTGGCTAAATATTTTTCATCCATCAATAGCTTTAATTGCCAAATACAGTCCCAGTCGTTGAGAGTGCGCTAGTGGCAGGTCGATAATCCTATTTATATCTCATTCAATCGGCAGCAAAGCAGTAGAACTTACCGGCACCGCCGGTCTTGGTCAGATCTTGTTGACTACATCCGCGCGAGGCGTGCGCCGAATTCCACGATAGATTACCGCCGCCATGGCGATCATGGTGGCCGACTTGAGCGCTGCCTTCGGAGTTGCTGGTCCAGTTATTACAGGTATGGTCTGCCTCATCGGGAAAGTAGGGGGTGCCATCGGCCTGGGTACCTGTCAGGATATCGTGCTCGTTGGGTTGGTCGCCGCGGCCCTTGATGCGGTTGCCTGATTCGTCCAGTGCAGTCTCTAGTGTGATGGTCTTGTTATATAGATGCAGGTCGGAGGGGTTGGCTGCTATCAACACACCATGGGCGTTATACCAGGGGCCGTTGCCAACGCGGGCACGGGCGAAGACGCCGCGTTTGTTGGGTGCTTCAGTACTCAGGTAGGCCCGCCAATCGCGATCACCGGCACCGACTGCCGTTGCGAGTTTTTTACAATGGGCATCCGCACCCGCTAAACCGCCCAAATTGCCGCCATCCCCCATCCCCATGCTGGTAACGAAAAAACCCATAGGTCGGTCGGCGGCACTACTCAGTAAAGGGGTGCTCAACAGGCTGGCACCTAATACCACGGCTATAGCTGTTTTTTTCATGGTGATTGCTCCTCGGGTTGCTAGCGTCATATTTCAAAGCTTTTAGGGTAGTCATCAGTATGGACACTGATTGTGATTACTGAATTACTATTGGATAAATAGTGAATTTGATCAGACGGAATGTAACGAGGCATAAAACATGTGGATTCAAACAGAGTTGAGACTGCCGCCATACCCTCGCGGTTTTCATCTGATAACCGATCAGGTCGTGGCCCAGGTGCCTCAATTGAAGACGATCCGGGTTGGTCTTATGCATCTCTTTATCAAGCACACATCGGCCTCGTTAACGATCAATGAAAATGCCGATCCGACGGTGCGCTACGATTTTGAAAACCATTTCAATCGTTCGATACCGGAGAATCACCCTGATTACAGGCATTGCGACGAAGGATCCGATGATCTCCCTGCGCATCTAAAAAGCAGTATTCTGGGGTGTTCGGTATCGATTCCGATCAGTGAAGGGAGACTCAATATGGGGGTCTGGCAGGGTATCTATCTATGCGAACACCGCAATAGCGCTGGTGGGCGGTGCCTGGTGGTAACGCTACATGGTGAATGAGAGGGAAGCAGGGGAGCGGAAATTAGCCGTGCCAGAAACCAAACAACCACCGACAAACGATGGCTGTAAGGGGGAGTCAGTGCTGGACTTAATCGCTTTCGATCATTCGGTTCAGATCGAGCAGGATGATCAGCTCATCGTTGTGATAGCTGACGCCCTGAATAAACTTGGAACTCTCATCGGTACCGACGTTAGGAGTGCTTTCGATCTCCGACTGGCGTAGATAGATCACTTCGGCAACTGAATCGACCAGCATGCCGATCACCTGATCTTCCAGTTCGATGACGATGATACGGCTATCGTCGGAGGCATCGGCTTTTGGCATGCCGAACAGGGTGCGGGTGTCGATGACGGTGATGACGTTACCGCGAAGGTTGATGATACCGACGATATAGTGGGCCGATCCGGGAACCGGTGCAATTTCTGTCAGGCGCAAAACCTCTTTGACCTGCATGACGTCGATCCCATACAGCTCGTCAGCCAGCAGGAAAGTGGCCCACTGCAGTTGGGGATCGTTTTCGTTATCGGTATGAACATTTTCACC
>JBFFKD010000481.1:0-2322 GCA_041555595.1 Motiliproteus sp. | reverse complement strand
TCTGAGACGCCCATGGCTGGTTTGACGCGCACGTCGTACTTCGTGCCCTGACCGACGGGACCATCGGAGATCCGCCGGACCTCGAGGGCGTCGGTGTGCCAGTTCGGTTCGTTGGTGACGTCCGTGGCGTACTCGAAGACCTCGGTGAGCGGGCGGTTGTCGTTTGATCAGAAAATTGCCGAAACTGATCCCCGCCAACCCTTTCTGTGCATTCGAGATGGAATAGAAAATGGCAGTGTTGGCATCATCGATGTCCAATACCGGCACCTCCTCATCGAGCAGCAGCTGGACGTTGTCAGCCAAGCCGTTAACCAGCGCCACTTCAACAAAGATAAGCGGTTCGTTAGGCATGTTCGGATGAAAGAACGCGAAGCAACGGCGGTCGGAGTTGAGTCGGTTTTTCAGGTCGCTCCAGCCTTGTATGGCATGCACGGCCTCATAAGCGATCAGCTTCTCCAGCAGTTCGGCGCTCGATTGCCAACTGATCTGTTCGAGTTGCAGCAAGCCGACATCGAACCATGCCGTGAGTAGTCTTTTCAGGTCGGCTTCCAACGGCGATAGATTGGGGTGGTCTTTTTTAAGGCTCAACAATTCTGCCCGCATATCGACCAGAAATTTGATCCCTTCAGGTAGTTCGTTGAACTGAGTCAGCAGTTTCATTCGAGGCGGTTCCAGGGCATTCCTAAGCCTTAGTCCAGCGTCGATGCGTTGTTGCGAATCTGCCTGAACCCACTGCTGGATGGCCACTTCAACGGCGGCTTCATCGGTCGAATAGTTATCGGCCAATAAGGTCAGGAACCGAATACGCCCACCTTTGTTGAGTGCCAAAAAACTGCGACCGAGGGTTGCGGCTCTGACGCGCGCTGCGACTTCACCGCCATCATCGGCCAAGCAGGCATCCATCCATTTGAGCAGAATACGCGCGTCGTCTGTGCCTAGGTCCGGGTTGAGCGAGAGTTTGTCCAGAATGCGTCGGCTACCCTGCGCGTCACGCCATAGCGGGACCAGGCGTCGGATCGTTTTATCCAAAATTCCGTTGGCCGATTCCTGCATCGCATCTCTCCAGGTAGAAATATTCGAGCTGTTAGCGTGATGTTGCAGAAGGCTAACAGACATTTTTTACAAAACCAAGGGTTTATACTTGGTTTGCTGGGTGGTAACCAGTATATTGTTGGCGGGAATGTTGAAAATAACAGTGGAGATCACGATGCAAGACCTACACGGCTACTATCTCGAAGATCTGAGCGTTGGCATGAGCGCCAGCTATGCAAAGACCATCACCGATGCCGACGTGGTGCTTTTTGCCGGCGTCACTGGGGATGACAACCCGGTTCATATCAACGAGGACTACGCCGCTGAAACCATGTTTAAGCAGCGTATAGTTCACGGTATGTTCAGTGCCGGGTTGATCTCGGCTGTACTGGGTACCCGCATGCCGGGGCCTGGAGCAATCTATATCGATCAGCAGCTCTCCTTTAAGGCACCAGTCCATATCGGAGCCACCGTAGTGGCAACGGCGACGGTGTTGGAGATCGATGAAGCCCGACGCCGGGTTAAGTTGGAAACCGTTTGTCGTGTCAAAGGTAAAGTGGTTGCCGAAGGTGTTGCGACCAACATGGTCGATCGTCGTCCTGCTCAATAAAAAAGGAATCAAGATGTTAATCAAATCTGAAAATTCTGCGCTGCTGGTTATCGATGTCCAGAGCAAACTTCTCCCGGGAGTTCACGACAATGAGTCGCTGGTCAAGAACTGCCAATGGTTAATCGAAGTGGCGCAATTGATGGACGTACCTGTGACCGGATCGGAACAGTACCCACAGGGTGTGGGCCCCACCATTGATACTCTTAAGAATTTGCTGCCAGAGGGGGGGTATATCGGTAAAACCCACTTCTCTTGTGTCGATGCGCCCGAATGTAATGCCCAGATTGAAGCCCTGGATAAAGAGGTGATCGTTATTTGCGGCATGGAAGCGCATGTCTGCGTGCTGCAATCGGCGTTGCGACTGGTTGAGGCCGGTAAGACCGTTTACGTGGTGGCGGATGCGATCTCTGCCAGAAACCCCATCGATACCGACTATGCGATCGAACGTATGCGCGCGGAGGGGGTGAAGATCGTGACCAAAGAGATGGTCGGCTTTGAATGGATTCGACGCTCTGATGCTCCGCAATTTAAAACATTCAGTACCCGCTACCTGCGCTGATTCAGCAGGGTAGAGAAGCGGTCCGCGACCCGAATGTTTAATTGAGGAGGCAGTGATGGCGAACAATAATAACAATAACCCTTATGCGGTCGGGCTTGATCGAAGCGACGCTAATTTCGTG
>JBFFKD010000480.1:0-2324 GCA_041555595.1 Motiliproteus sp. | reverse complement strand
GCCTTCTTTGTTAATTTAGAACTAATTGTTTGGATGTTCCTGATTTGAGTGTACCTATGTCGAAACCTTCACCCTGGCGCAGCCCGATGATTCAGGTCTGGTGTGGCCTGCTACTGATTTTTTTCGTGGCTAATGGCGTATTTATTTATTTAGCTCTGACCAATAACCCTGGGCTTGTGGTTGATAATTATTACGAGCGGGGGCAGGACTACGAGAACACGATGCTGAGCCGATTGGCAGCAAATCCAGGCTGGGAGATGCGGATCGAATTGATCGACTCACCGGTGTTGCATCAACCGGCCAATCTTCGCTTTCATCTGAGCAGTAACAGCGGCGAGTTGTTACCGCCCGATACGGTTCGTTTATTTGCCTACCGTCCATCGAATGCTGCCGGTGATTTTGATCTGCCGATGCGCGATCTTGGCAACGGTGTCTATGACGTCGACGTGACTTTCCCGTTGCCTGGCGTCTGGGATTTGCTGGCTGTTGTGATCAAAGACGATGCCGAGTTTAGTGAGGCGTTACGTGTTCATGTAACTAAGGCCCCTTGATTGTTGGCTTTTTTATGCTCTGCCTTATGAAAGCGGCTGTTGCCGAAAATAGTCGCAGTTATATTTAATCCTATGTCGCAACACTCAACCCTTCCGTCTGAAATATCCGAGCCTTTAAGCGTTGACCCCTCTACCGGCAACCCCTGGCCCGATTCTACTGATGCTGGCTGTTATCACTGCCAGCTGCCGGTCGATCCTTTAGAACCTGTATTCGCCGATATTAACGGTCAGTCAACGATGTTCTGCTGTCATGGTTGTCGCTCGGTGGCCGAGGCGATTCATCAGGCCGGCTTGGCCGGATTCTACGATCGGATTCAAGACGGAGAACGTCTGGCGCCGCCACCAGAGTTAGCTGAGGCGCTGGCGATGTACGATATTGAGGAGGTTCAGCAGGAGTTTGTCGTGGCTCACGATGAGCTATCCGAGGTGCAGCTGTTGGTTGAAGGTGTGCACTGCGCCGCTTGCGTCTGGTTGATCGAAAACAGTTTGCGCCGTAAGTCAGGCATCGTTGAAGCTCGGGTTAATTTGACCGGGCGCAAGCTTAAAGTGCGTTGGGATCGCGTTCAATTACCCCTGTCCGAGTTGATTAGTCACCTGGGAACGCTAGGTTATAACGCGGTACCGTTCGACCCCAACACCGCCGAAGATGCGGATAGGAAACAGCATCGTAATCTGCTCTATAGAATGGGCTTTGCTGCTTTTGCGATGATGAACTTGATGTGGATCTCGATCGCGCTCTATAGCGGCGCTGATAAAGGCGAGTTTCGCAGCTTGTTCCACTGGATAGGCCTGATGCTGGCGACTCCGACGTTACTCTATTCTGGCTACCCGTTTTTCATTGGTGCTTGGAACGGGCTCAAGAATTTACGACCTGGAATGGACCTGCCGATAGCTATCGGTGCATCGATCACCTACTTCTACTCCTGTTATGTCACTTTTACCGGCTCACAGGTCGGCGAAGTCTATTTTGATACCGTGGTTAATTTCCTGTTTGTGATTCTGGTGGGGCGGTATCTGGAGGCGATATCTAAGCGTAAAGCGCTGGCTTCTACCCAGCGTCTATTAGACTTGCAGCCCCGGGTCGCAACTCGGTTGTCGACCGACTCGACGGGTAGCGAACAGCAGGAACTGGTGGCGATCCGAGCGATCAGCATCGGTGATAGGGTGTTGGTTAAACCCGGTGAGCGTATTCCGGTCGATGGCCGGGTGGTTGAAGGAAGTAGTCATATCGATGAGGCGATGCTCACTGGTGAGTCGGTGCCGGTCACCAAGGTGATCGGTAATCCTGTCAACACGGGTACCCTCAATGGTAGCGGTAGTCTAGTGGTCGAAGTGACGGGGCTGCTACCTGATAGTGCTTTGGGTCGGATAATTAATTTGGTTGAAGATGCCCAGTCAAACAGGGCTCCGATCCAGCGCTTGGCCGATAAAATTGTGCCTTGGTTTGTGACCATCACCTTGTCATTAGCGCTGATTAGCTTTGGTTGGTGGTGGGATGCCGGCATCGAACAGGCTTTGATGGTGGCGACATCGGTGCTGATTATCACCTGCCCCTGCGCCTTTGGCATGGCGACGCCGATGTCGATTGCCGTGGCGTCGGGGCTGGGCGCGCGTAATGGGATTTTGGTTAAGAACGGCGAGGTGCTGGAGCGTCTGTCGGCGATCCACCACTTTGTCTTTGATAAAACGGGTACCCTGACCGAAGGTAAGATGCGACTGGCCGAATTGATTACCGAGCAGGAATGCTGGCGCGGTGATGACGACGCAGTCATG
>JBFFKD010000479.1:0-2326 GCA_041555595.1 Motiliproteus sp. | reverse complement strand
GATGCACCGCGGCCTGTTGGTTGGTCGCCAGATAGAACAGGTAGCCGAGCAGGCTGATCAGCAGAATTAGCAGCTGACGGCTCCAGACCAGCTGGCTGTAGATCTTGCTGCTGCTGTGGCTGGGTAGGTAGGGCAGGATTAGATGATTTAATGTCATTCCAGCCAGGGCGATAGTGGATACGATTAGTACCCCACTGGCGGCCGCCAGTCCGCCGATATAGGCGATCAGTGTTAGTGCCGGGGTGCCGGTGTAGAAGCCCAGCATCAAGCCGAAGTATTCGGGCTGGGTGTTTATATTGAGCGCCAGTCCGGCCCATAGGATCGGTGGAATCGATATCGCCAGAAGCAGCATCAATAGCGGAAACCCCCAGCTGGCCTTAAGCAATGCGCGCGGGTCGCTGTTCTCGGTAAACAGTAGATGAAACATGTGCGGCATCACGACCGTCGAGGTCATAAAACCGATCAGCAGGGTGCGCCAGTGATCGCCTTCTACCGGTTGGTGAAAAGATGTGGTCAGCGGTGCTTGTTCGACCAGCCACTGCTCCAGCGCGGCATTGCTACCGAATACACCGTAGATGGCGAACAGTCCGATGCTGCATAGTGCCAGTAGTTTGATCGTGACCCCGGTGGCCATCGCCATCACCAGCCCTGCGGTACGGTGTCGTAACGATGGGTGGCGGCTGCCGAACAGGACCGAAAAAAGAGCGATAGTGGCGCAGAAAACCCAGGCTACCTGGTCGGATTCTGGCTTGCCGGTGATCAGGCGAGTGCTGTCGGTAATCGCTTCAATCTGAATCGATATCAGCGGTAGACTGGCGATCAGCATCACTAGCGTGACGAGGGTGCCGGCTGATTGGCTGCGGAAGCGAAACGCGAACAGGTCTGCGATTGAGCTGAGTTGGTATGATTTTGTGATTCTAAGCAGTGGCAGCAGGATTACCGGTGCCAGCATGAACGAGGCGGAGGCTCCGAAATAGGACGCCAAGAAGGCGTAGCCGTAATCCTGAGCTAAGCGGGTGGCGCCGTAGAAAGTCCAGACGCTGGCATAAATACCCAGCGCCAGCACAAAGACAGCCGGATGGCTGGTGATTCGCTTGGGGATGAAGCCGCGATTCGTTGCGAAGGCGATGCCCAACAGCAGTGACAGAAAGCCGACTCCGCAGCCGAACAGTAGGCTGAGGCTAAATGTCATCCTGGCTCCTTTTGTGTTCGAGCCAGGCGACCGTCATGATCAGGATTAGCCAGATCACAAATGGGCTGTACCAAGCATGGTCGCTGCTGATCCATGAATCGACCATTCCCGGAGATACCAGGTACATGCTAAGGATCAGTACGGCGACCAGTCGGTACATCGACATTTCAGAGTTCCAGTAGCGATTCGGCCAGATGGGTCTGGCGCGGGACTTGATGGAGCTGCCAGTGCTGCACGCCCCAGTCGAGCATCTCACGGGTGGAGGTTGCCCGCAAATGTTGAGGCGGATTCTGACCGAGTAGGCGTAGTGCTTGGAACAGGCTGGCTGTCGGTTGGTTGGGATCGATGGCGCTGGCGTAGGTCTGCTTGCTGAGTTTTTGGCCTTGGCTGTTAACCAGAATTGGAATGTGGCTGTATTGAGGGGGTGTTATCCCGAGTCGTTGCTGCAGGTAGATCTGGCGACTGGTGGAGCTGAGTAGGTCGTAACCACGAACGATCTGGTTGACGCCTTGGTCTGCATCGTCGATCACTACCGCTAGCTGGTAGGCATAGAGGCCATCTTTACGGCGAATAACAAAATCACCGACCTCGGTATCCAGTCGCTGCTGTTGCTGCCCCTGAATGGCATCGTCGAATACAATGGTCGTTTCATCGACCTGTAGTCGAGTGGCGGCGGGTTGATTCGGGTCGAGGGTTCTGTTGATTTGATTCGACGGCCGGCAATAGCCATCGTAAACGGGTGAATGACGCAGGCTGATCTGCTGACGCGAGCAGTAGCACCGGTAGGCTTGGTGTTGGTCGATCAGCTGTTGCAGTACTTGCTGGTAGCGATCGTGGCGCCGGCTTTGGTACCAGACTGCTCCATCCCACTCTAAACCGAACTGTTCCAGCGTTTGCAGAATTTGATCGGCAGCGCCTTTGACTTCACGCGGTGGGTCGAGATCTTCCATCCGCACTAGCCACTGGCCGTGGTGGGCACGTGCATCGAGATAACTGGCCAGCGCTGCCAGTAGAGAACCGAAGTGGAGTGAGCCGGTAGGCGAGGGCGCAAAGCGACCGATGTATGTGCTAGTGCCTGACATGGCGGGTTTCAGCGATGGGCGTTGGGCGCAGAAATGTTGACGCTGCACCAAG
>JBFFKD010000478.1:0-2328 GCA_041555595.1 Motiliproteus sp. | reverse complement strand
GGGGGCGATCTGGTGCTAATCGATGCCGGTTGTGAACTGGACGGCTACGCCGGTGATATCACCCGCACTTTTCCGGTCAATGGCCGTTTTAGCGATGATCAGAAAGCACTATATCAATGGGTTCTTGATGCTCAGTTAGCCGCGATTGCGGTAGTCAAACCAGGCGCTCGCTTCGACGATCCGCACCAAGCGGCGCTTGAGGTGTTGGTGACCGGGTTGGTCGAACTGGGTTTGCTTGAGGGTGTGATCGAAGAGTTGATCGAGAGCCAAGCCTACAAGCCATTCTATATGCACCGAACCAGTCACTGGCTGGGGTTGGATGTACACGATGTCGGTGATTACCGTCGCGATGATGACTCGCGCGTGCTGGAGCCTGGAATGGTGCTGACGATCGAGCCCGGGCTGTATATTGCACCCGATAATGATCAGGTTGAGGCCCGTTGGCGCGGTATCGGCATTCGGATCGAGGATGATCTGCTGGTGACCGATCAGGGTCACGAGGTGCTGAGTGCTGCTGTCCCCAAACAGGTGGCCGATATCGAGGCGCTGATGTCGACTGCAGTGGCGGCCGACAATGACTAGTTCAACCAACGAGAACCGTTGCGATGTCGCCATTGTCGGTGGCGGCATGGTTGGTGCTGCGTTGGCGTTGGCGCTAGCTAACGGTCAGCGAGGAGATCTGCGGGGGGCTCAACCTGGGCGTGCTGATGTCAAGCCGCTAACGATCCGAGTATTTGAAGCCTTCCCGTTGCCCTCGACCGACGCGAACGCTTCACAGGCTCTGTTGTCGCCCAGTTATGACGCTCGCTCCACGGCGTTGTCGCTAGGTAGCCGGCACATTTTCGAGCAGCTGGGAGTGTGGTCGGCGTTGGCGCCGAGCGCCTGTCCAATCGAAAAAATCCAGGTGTCCGATCGCAGTCATTTTGGCGCGGTGCGGCTTGATGCAGGCAAAGAGCGGGTGCCGGCGCTGGGCTATGTGGTTGAGAATCGCAGCCTGGGGCATGCGCTGTTGGCGCCGTTGCAGCAGCAAGCTGTGGTCGACTTTTGCAGCCCCGCTGAGGTGGTGGCGGCGCAATCTCTGCAGGGTGGGACTCGGGTCGAATACGAGCAGGACGGAGAGGTTCGTTTCTGTGATGCCAAGTTATTAGTGATCGCCGACGGTGGCCGTTCGGGGTTGCGCCAGCAGTTGCAGATCGAGACCGATGAGTCGAGCTATCAGCAGTGCGCGCTGATCGCCAATCTGTCGTTGGACAGGCCGCATCACAATATCGCCTACGAGCGCTTTACTGAGGAAGGTCCGATGGCGTTGCTGCCGTTGACCGATGATGCCAGGGGGCAAGCGCGGGCTGCACTGGTCTGGAGCGTGCCTTTGGAACAGGTCGATGAGTTGTTGCGAGCCGATAAAACGGAGTTTCTGCGGCAGCTGCAGCAGCGATTTGGCTATCGTGCTGGACGCTTTGTTGAGCTGGGCGAACGACACAGTTACCCGCTTAAATTGATGCTGGCTCGAGAACAGGTGCGTTCGGGTATTGCGGTGCTTGGCAATGCCGCCCATGCGCTACACCCGATCGCCGGCCAAGGTTTTAACCTGGCGCTGCGCGGTGCCATGCTGCTGGCGCAGGAGCTGCTGTCAGCCCAGGCCGAGCAGCGTGATATCGGCTGTATCGACACTCTGCAGCGATTCCATTGGCAAGTAGGCTGGGATCAGACCAAAACGATTGGCTTCAGCGATAAGGTCACCGAGCTGTTTTCGAACGGTCGAACCGATGCGGTGGTGGCGCGTAACTTAGGGCTGTTAGGGCTGGAGTTGGTGACGCCGTTAAAACACCTGCTGGCCGAAAGCGCGATGGGGCTGGATATGCCGCTGCCTCGGCTAGGACGTTGAGAACACTATGAATCATACTGATCAATCCAACGCCGCACCCGAACAGGTCGATATCGCCATCATCGGTGGTGGCATGGTGGGCTTGACGCTGGCTTGCGCGTTGGGTGGTAGCGGTCTGCAGGTGGTGGTGATCGACCCGCTGTCGATCGATGCCGATCAACGGCTGCAGCAGCTCGATGTGTCGGCGCAGCGAGGCTTCGATCCTAGAGTCAGCGCTTTGAGTCTGGCCTCCGAGCAGATTTTGATCCAGCTCGGCGCTTGGTCGACGATAAGGCAGCAGCGGCTTAGTCCGTATACGGCGATGCATGTTTGGGACGGCGAGGGCACCGCTCAGATCGATTTCGACGCCGCCGAACAGCACCTTTCGCATCTGGGTCATATCGTCGAAAACCGTGTCACGCTGGCGGGGTTACACCTGGCGCTTGAGCGGCACGATAACCTGC
>JBFFKD010000477.1:0-2332 GCA_041555595.1 Motiliproteus sp. | reverse complement strand
GGTCAGTACAATTGTTCCACTCGATATTAGATATGGCATAGACCAGGCGAAAGATTTGCATGTGCCCTATTACCTGCGGTTGCGGGATGCGTTGGCAGAACAGATCAACAGCGGTTTGCTGGGGTCTCATGCCAAGTTGCCATCCGAGCGAGAGCTGAAAGAGAGTTACGACATCAATCGGGTGACTGTGCGTCAGGCGTTGATGCAGCTAGAGTCCGAAGGTTTGATCTACCGCCTGATCCGCCGTGGCTGGTATGTCTCTCCGCCCCGGTTGCAGTACGATCCGAACCAAAATACCGGTTTTATGGATATTGTCAGCGCGCAGGGGCGAGTGCCGGAAACGCATGTGTTATCCAAAAACGAGTTGATAGCATCACCGTGGGCGCATCACAAGTTTGGTATTGAGGTCGGTGCGCCGTTGTATCTGTTGTGTCAGCGCCGTTCGATCGATGGTCTGGACGTGTTGGTTGAGCATATCAATGTTAGCGCCAAGCTGTGTCCCGGGTTGTTCGATCATCCGCTGGAGTGTTTGTCCGATCTCTTTCGGGAGCAATATGGCATTCGTATTTGTCGAACCCAGATCAATATGTATCCCGCCCCGCTCAACGATGCCTAAGCGAGCGAGTTAAAGGTGGTCGCTGGTACGCCGGGGTTGTTCTTGACCCGGGCAAGTTACGATCAGCACGACAATATCGTCGAGTACGACCAAGAGTTCTGGCGCCATGATGCGTTAGAGATCTCTATCGCGGTTAATGCCGGCCCGGATGGGGTGGTTTAACGTCCGGCGGTCTGTTGCTCGGTAGCAGTCTCTATTTTCTCTCCTATATAAAAATTGTGTGCGTCTGTTTACGTCTGTTACTGCGCTGTTCATAGTGTTGTGAGCTGCGGACTTTTGAGTCTGTTGTGACGTTGCTCCACGGTGACGCAACACATACACTTGTCTTTTTTGATCGCTATCTTGTGGGGTATTCATGCAACTGGCATTGATCGTCGCGCAATCCGAAAATCGGGTTATCGGCCGTAATAACGCGCTGCCCTGGCATCTGTCAGAGGATCTTAAATATTTCAAGAAAGTCACCATGGGCAAGGTGATCATTATGGGGCGTAAGACCTATGAGTCGATCGGCCGGCCGCTGCCGGGGCGTACCAATGTAGTGGTGACACGAGACCCTCGCTGGTCGGCTGAAGGGGTGACGGTGGTGCACTCGTTGGAGCAGGCGGTCGAACAGGCCACTGCGATCTCCGAGATTAACGGCGCTGGCGAGGCGATGGTGATTGGTGGTTCGGAGTTGTACACACAGGCGCTGCCGTTGACGCAGCGGCTTTATCTGACTCAGGTGCATGCTCAGGTCTGTGGAGATGCTTATTTCCCGGAATTGGAGCTATCTCAGTGGCAGCAGTTCTCGCGCCAGGATTTCGATGCGGTTGAGCCCAATCCGTATAGCTATAGCTTTATCGTGCTCGATCGTATCGGGGGTTGAACATGGGTCTGCAGGCATTGCTGGGGATTCTGGCCGACGGTGAGTTTCACTCGGGCGAGTCGTTGGGTGAGGCGCTGGGTGTGAGTCGGGCTGCGGTCTGGAAGCAGCTGAAGAAGCTTGATGCGCTGGGGCTTGATTGTCATTCGATCAAGGGGCGTGGCTACCGATTACCAGGCGGGATTAACTTGCTTGATCAGGTTCGGTTTCAGTCGATGCTAGATGCGGCGGTGCGATCGGATCTGACCGCTGTCGAGCTGGCGCTGAGTCTGCCTTCGACCAACGGCTTGGCTGCCGAGCAGGCGCAGCAGGGTGATTGCCACGGTCATCTCTATATCGCCGAGCAGCAGACCGCAGGCCGTGGACGGCGAGGTCGAAGTTGGGCCAGCCCGTTTGCGCGTAATCTGTATTTTTCGCTGACCTGGTCGTTCGCCGGTGGCGCCGCCGCACTGGAGGGGTTGAGTCTGGTGGTCGGGCTGGCGGTCTTGCAAGGGCTGGCGGGTGAGGGGGTCGATGGGGTGCAGTTGAAGTGGCCTAACGATCTGCTGCATCAGGGAAACAAGTTAGCCGGGGTGCTGCTGGAGATGAGTGGTGATGCCTCGGGTCAGTGTCAGGTGGTGATCGGGGTTGGGGTCAATGTGGCGATGCCTGGCGATGCGGCGACCGATGTAACTCAGCCCTGGACCGATCTGCAGCGTATTACCGGTCAGTCATTAGATCGTAATCGGATTCTGGCATCGCTATTGAATGCTTTAGTGCCGGCGCTGCGGCTATTTGAACAGCAGGGCTTTGCTCCCTTTAAGCCATTATGGCAGCAGCATAACGCCCATCAGGGGCAGCAGGTGCGGCTGGCC
>JBFFKD010000476.1:0-2333 GCA_041555595.1 Motiliproteus sp. | reverse complement strand
TAAGGCCTGTAGGGTTTTTTGCACCTACCATGAGGATATCAACCGCTACCGATCAGGTAGCGGTTTTTTCAGGCCTTGTTTGTAGGGCTTATCTTGTCAGGGTTATCTTTTTAGGTACTGGTTAAAGTCGATATTCCCGGCCGACAGCACCGCTTGAATCCGGTTGTGGACGTTAAGTTTACGCAGGATCGCTGAGACATGGGCTTTGACCGTGGTTTCGGCGATGCAGAGGGTATAGGCGATCTGTTTGTTAGACTCGCCATTGGTCATTCGCTCCAGAACCAACAGTTGACGGCGAGTCAGACTGTTGAGTAGCTCGGGGGCGATGCTGTTTTCGTCCATCCGGCGACGGCTGCCACGGCTGTTGTCGGTGGTGGATCGGATCACATCCGAGGGGAGATAAACCTGGCCGGCCAGTACCTGCTCGAGCGCCTGGGTCATCTTCTCTCGTGGCAGGGACTTGATGATGAATCCGACCGCTCCGTAGGTCATCGCCTGCAGCACGATCGTCTTGTCCTCTTCGGCCGAGATAATCACCACCGGGATGGTCGGGGCGTCGTTACGCAGCTGCATCAGGCCATTGAGGCCGTGCATACCGGGCATATTCAGATCGAGCAGGATCAGGTCGAGATCGTCGTGCTGATCGGCCAGTGCGGCGGCAGCCTCGAGGTTTTCCGATTGCAGAATATCGGCATCGGGGTAGCGAGCCCGGATCACATCGGCAATCGCTTCACGAAACAGCGGGTGATCGTCGGCAATCAGTAGTTTATACACGGGGGACTCCAACCGCGGGGTGTCGGCACTGTCATCATCGGTGACTGCATTTTGACCCATATCGGTGGGCTTGGGAATATGCGTGGACAGCTTAGCCGCGGTGGGGGCCAAATGGGCAGAGTGGAGTGACTGCATGGTCGGGAACTCCTGAGTTTTTGATTCTTATTATGTAGTCCTATTAGAACCCGAAAAGTCGTAATTCGGAATGCTACCTTCGCGCTCTAAAAAGGGGTCGAAAGTACTATGTTTGGGGACAGTCGGCTGGCGGTACTGTGGTATTTCAACCCACAGCTCATCGTGTTTAGGAGGTCAGTCATGTCCGCCACTACCGAAATTCATGTATCGACCTCGACGTTGATGGGTCGGGTAGCAGCAGCCTGCCGGCCTCCGCTGAGGCAATGTTTAGCGTTAGCGCTGCTGGCCGGGTTAGCGCTCAATGTCACCGTTACCCTGGCGTCTGAGCTGCCGGTCATTAATATCGCCGCGCTAAAATTTGGCACCCTCAACTGGGAACTGCAAACGATCCGTAACCAGCAGCTGGACCTGGATCAAGGCTATCAGCTGCAGGTCACACCATTGGCGGGGATGAGTGCAACCCGCACGGCGCTGATGAGTGGTGCTGCCGATGTGATCGTGGCCGATTGGATCTGGGTCAGCCGGCAACGAGCGGCGGGCGAATTGTTGCAGTTTGTGCCGTTCTCGAACTCGATCGGTGAGCTGGTTCTGACCAAAGGCTCTACCGTGCGCTCGCTGAGCGACTTGGCGGGCAAGCGGATCGGTATCGCCGGAGGGCCGGGCAGCAAGGGCTGGTTACTGCTGCGGGCACGGGCGATGCAGCTCGGGATTGATCTGAAGCAGGTTTCCGAGCAGCAATACGGTGCGCCGCCGTTGCTAAACGCGGCACTGGAACAGGGGCGGCTCGATGCGGTAATCACCTTCTGGCACTATGCCGCCCGGCTCAAAGCCAAAGGTTATCCGGCGCTGGTCAATATCAAACAGACCAGCCGTGAACTGGGGCTGGAGAGCGATCTGCCGATGTTGGGATTTGTGTTCCGTCAGTCCTGGGCCGAACAACATCCCCAGCAGGTGGATGCCTTGCTGCGCTCCTCGAGGGCTGCCAAACAGTTTCTCAAAGCAACCCCCGATGCCTGGCAACCGTTGCGCGAAATGATGAAAGCCAGCGATGAGGGCACCTTCGGACAGCTCAAGAGCGGCTATCTGGCCGGTATTCCGGCACCGCTGACCGGTGCCCAGATCGACGATGCGGCCACGATGTATGCGATGCTGCACCGGGTTGGCGGCGATCAATTGATGGGCAGTGATGCGGCGTTGGATCGTGCCAGTTTCCGCATGACGGCCCCCTGAGCCCGGTTCAGGATCTGGTGATGAAACCCCCGGCAATTATCGGCGCTAATTCTAAATCGAGCGTTACGGTCGCTCGACAGCGCTGGTTGCCATCCCCGCAACCGCTGGTGTTACTGGGGTTGCTACTGTTGTGGCAGCTACTGTCGATGGCGTTGCAGCAACGGTTGTTACCCACTCCCGAGCGGGTGTTGATG
>JBFFKD010000475.1:0-2334 GCA_041555595.1 Motiliproteus sp. | reverse complement strand
TAAGGCGACCGTTGAACCCGCCATTCAGGCCTGTTAGTGGATAGGCTAGGCCCGCGGCATATGCGTCGTTGTCTTTGGTCAGTTCCAGTTTGGTTGGGTTAAGCTTTCTAGGATCGCTGTCACATTTCTGTCATACCGGTTCGATATGCTGGGTCATATGAATAAATCTGTACTCAAAAACGCAACTCAGACTGTGCTGATCGCACCCCCCGAGCTTTCGTTCGATAGCGCCGGTGCTGTTCGCCGGCGCCGATTCCGTCGTTTCAAGGACCGTCTCGCCTCGGTTGCCGTCGGTTTTGGCGGCATCAGTGTGATCGTGGCGATCATGCTGATCTTTATCTACCTGATGTACGAGGTGATGCCGCTGTTCTATGCTGCCGAGGTCAAACCCTGGCAGCATCAGGGCCAGCAGGTCGAGCCCTATGCGCGCCCTGGTGCTGATGCAGCGACCTGGTATTTAACGACCGAAGAGCAGGCCGAGGTTGGCCTGCGAGTCGATGCCAGTGGCCAAGCCAGCTTCTTCGATACTCGCACCGGTCAGTTAAAATCGCAGTATCAACTCAGCGGCGACAATGCCGCAAGTGCGACCGCCTTTGCGCTCGGTGCGGAAGACAGTCGCAGCTTTGCCTTGGCGCACGCCGATGGTGCGCTGACCTTTGCCCGACATCAATACCAGGTTAGCTACCCCAACGATGTGCGCACCATTACACCGCTGATCGAATATCCCTACGCCGATGCTGACCTGCAGCTCTCGCCAGCGCTGGGGTTGGTGCAGCAACTGGCTGTGCGCGACAGTGAAGATCGGTTGTTGGCGGTGGCGCTCGATGCTACCGGCCTGCTGGTTGCCAGTCGCTTCGCCAAAGAGGTCAACTTCATCACCGAAGCGGTCGAATTTGAAATCGATCATAGCGTGATTCCGGTTACCGCAGAGCCGTCAGCGCCGATCGTACGGCTGTTGATCAGCCCGGATACGCGCTGGTTGTTCGTACTGTATCGCAATGGCTCGCTGGTGACGGTCGATCTGAAAAACTTTGACACACCACAGTTACACGATCCACTGCAGGTTAGCGGTGGCGAGATTCGTCGGGCTGAGTTTCTGCTTGGGGGTAACTCGCTGTTGATAGCCGACAGTCTGGGCGAGGTCGGGCAGTGGTTTCTGGTTCGTGATGATCAGAACGCTTACCGACTGGCCGAGGTGCGCCGTTTCAGTGATCCGTCACCGACGGCGGTAGTGGCGCTGACTACCGAACATCGACGCAAAGGCTTTGTGGTGGCCGAGCAGGATGGCCAGGTTAGTCTGTACAACTCCACCTCACATAACCGGGTGTTGACCGAGCCGTTGATCGACCCGGATCAAGGGATTGCGATGGTCGCGATGGCGCCTCGAGCCAATGCGCTGCTGATCGAAGATGGAAGCGGCATGATCAGCCTGTGGCAGGTCGACAACGAGCACCCGGAAGTCTCCTGGAGCTCGCTGTGGCAACAGGTCTGGTACGAGGGTTACCAGCAGCCGGATTATGTCTGGCAGTCGTCAGCTTCCAACGATGATTTTGAACCGAAATATTCGCTGGCACCGTTGGCTTTCGGTACCTTGAAAGCGGCCTTCTATGCCATGTTGCTGGCCACTCCGCTGGCGATCTGCGGCGCCATCTATACCGCTTACTTTATGGCGCCGGCGTTGCGTACCAAGGTGAAACCCTTTATCGAGCTGATGGAAGCGTTGCCGACCGTTATTCTGGGGTTTCTGGCAGGACTGTGGCTGGCGCCTTTTATCGAAGACCAACTGGCGACGGTGTTCACATTGCTGACGATGGTGCCGCTAGGGGTGCTGCTGTTCGCCTACGGCTGGCACAATCTGCCCAAGCGAATTCGGTTGATGATCCCCGAAGGTTGGGACTTGCTGGTGCTGATTCCGATCATGATCGCGCTGGCCTGGTTCTGCCTACCGCTGAGTAGTGGTCTGGAGAATCTGTTTTTTGGCGGTGATATGCGCGCCTATATCACCCGAGATCTGGGGATCAACTTCGATCAGCGCAACGCCTTGGTGGTGGGCTTAGCGATGGGTTTCGCGGTCATTCCAACCATCTTCTCAATCACCGAAGATGCCATATTCAGCGTCCCCAAGTCGCTCAGTAACGGTTCGCTGGCGTTGGGTGCCACCCCTTGGCAAACGCTGAGTCGGGTGGTGTTGCCAACGGCCAGCCCCGCCATTTTTTCGGCGGTGATGATCGGCATGGGACGCGCGGTCGGCGAGACCATGATCGTACTGATGGCGACCGGTAATACCCCAATTATGGATATCAATATATTCGAGGGGATGCGCACGCTGGCGGC
>JBFFKD010000474.1:0-2340 GCA_041555595.1 Motiliproteus sp. | reverse complement strand
TGCATCGGGCCAACGGCGGTTATCTGGTGCTCGAAGCGGAAAAATTATTTGAACACCCGATGGTTTGGTCGGCGATCAAGCGGGCGCTGAAATCATCGCAGATCAAGATTGAAAATCCGTTTGCCGAACTGGCGGGCATCAACACCATCACCCTTGAACCCGAGTCGATCAAGCTTAAGGTCAAGGTCGTTATCATCGGCGACCGCGAGCTGTACTACATGCTGCAGCAGATGGATCCTGACTTCTCCAAACTGTTTCGGGTGGTGGTTGATTTCGACGACGATGTGGTTCGTACCGACGCTTTTATCCGCAGTTATGCCCGCTTGATGCGCACCCTATCACAGCAAGAGGGCTGCGCTCATTTGAGTCGTAAGGCGGTGGCGCGGTTGGTCGAGCACAGTTCGCGGATGGCCGAAGATCAGGGCCAGCTGTCGGCACAGATCAGTGAGATGAAAGACCTGATCTGCGAAGCTGACTACAAGCGGCTCAAGGCTAACGACGAGTTGATTCAGGTTAGCCACATCGAGCAAGCGCTTGAGGCTAAGGAGCGCCGTACCGACCGGCTTAGCTCGCGGATGCGGCAGGAGATCCTCAACGAGGTGGTATTGATCGATACCGATGGCACCTCGGTGGGCAAGTGCAATGGCCTGACCGTGTTGCAGGTGGGTGAGGTTAGCTTTGGTACTCCGGCACGGATCACCGCCACGGTCCACCCCGGTGATAAGGGCATCGTCGATATCGAAAAAGAGGTGACGCTGGGGCAGCCGATCCACTCCAAGGGGGTGCTGATTCTATCGGGCTATCTGGGCCATAAATACGCCCAGGACTTCGCGTTGTCGCTATCGGCCAATATCGCATTGGAGCAGTCCTACGGTTATATCGACGGTGACAGTGCCTCGCTGGCCGAGATCTGCACCCTGATCTCGGCTATGACCCACACACCGATCAAACAGGGCTTCGCCTTGACCGGTTCGATCAACCAGTACGGCGAGGTGCAGGCGATCGGTGGAGTCAACGAGAAGATTGAGGGCTTCTTCGATGTCTGTACCGCCAAGGGGCTGACTGGCGAGCAGGGGGTCATCATCCCTAAAGCCAACCAGCGCAATTTGATGCTCAAGCAGTCAGTGGTGCAGGCGGTAGCCGAAGGGATGTTCAACGTCTATACCGTCGCCACTGTCGACCAGGCGTTGGAGTTGTTGACCGGCCAGAAACCGGGGGTGCGTAAACCTGACGGTAGCTTCACTCAACGCTCGCTTAATTTCCAGGTGGTTAAGCGGCTGAAGGAGTTGGCCAAGGCCAAGGGTTGATATCAGACGCTTGTTTGGATTGAAAAGCGGCCGCGCTCGGAAAGTTATGCGACCAGCAACTAGACTGACCCTAACTGGTCATTACCTCGGAGCAACGACATGTTGATGAAGCTGGAGCAGAGTACCTCTGATCAATTGGGCTTTCTGGCCAGCGGCCGGTTGACCGATAACGACTACCAGAGCTTTCTGATCCCGGAGGTACGTCACGCGCTGGAGCAGCACCCATCGATCAAACTACTGTTTCTGCTCGAAGGGTTCCGCGGTTGGGAGCTGCGGGCCGCTTGGGACGATCTGGTGTTTGGGTTGGAGATCAATCCGCGGGTCGAGCGGTTGGCGGTGATTGGTGATCAGCAATGGGAGCGCTGGATGACGCAGCTGGCCAAGCCGTTTACCTACGGCGAGGTGCAGTATTACGACCTCAATCAGACCGAGCAGGCGTGGCAGTGGCTGGCGCACGGTTCGACGGTGGTCGATTCCGGCGGTCAGTCGCCCGATAATGTAGGCTGAACGCCAGTCCGGCGGTCAGCAATAACACCAGTAACGATCCTACCACCACGCCTGACCAGCCGCCGTTCTGCCAGAATGGATCGAGATAGAGCCCGCCACTACTGGCCCCCAGATAGTAACCGACCAGATATAGCGACGAGGCGCTGGCGCGGGCGTGCTCGGCATGGCGGTTGACCCAGGCACTGCAGATCGAATGACACAGGAAAAATCCAAAGCTGTTGATCAACAGACCCATAATAATCCCCGCTAGGGTCTGGCTTAGCGTCACCAGTGTGCCCAGCATCAAAATACCGATCCCCCCCAGCATGCACAGTGGCTGTGAGATCCGTTGGCTGATTTTGCCAGAGATAGCCGATCCGAATGAGCCGGTCAGATAGGTCAGGAACAGTAACCCTAGCCAGGTGGGTGCCAGGTTGAAGGGGGAGTCGCTCAGGACGTAGGTGATGTAACTGTACTGGTTGGAGAAGATAAAGAAGTTCAGACCACCGATTGCGTAGGCGGTAACGAGCAGCGGATTGTTGAGATG
>JBFFKD010000473.1:0-2345 GCA_041555595.1 Motiliproteus sp. | reverse complement strand
GCGTTGGCGCCGACGATCGCTTTGTTTGGCTGCACCGGGAAACCGGTCACACTGGACACCAGCCGTGACGCAGGAACGATCTGGGTCGTATCGATGCCGGTCTCCAGTCCCAGAATATCCTTGCGGGTGCGAAGCGCCATCACGACCTCCTCCAACGAGGCGTTACCAGCGCGCTCACCCAGACCATTAACGGTACACTCGATCTGCCGAGCACCGTTGGTCACCGCCGCCAATGAGTTGGCTACCGCTAAACCCAGGTCGTTATGACAGTGCACCGAGAAGATCGCCTTATCGGCATTCGGCACCCGCTGGATCAACTGGGCGATAGTGTGACCAAACTCTTCCGGCACCGCATAACCGACGGTATCAGGAATATTGATGGTGCGCGCCCCAGCGTCGATCACCTGCTCGATGATACGGCACATAAAATCCAGTTCGGAGCGGCTAGCGTCCTCGAGCGAGAACTCAACATCGTCGATCAGGTTACGGGCACGCTTAACCGCATACACCGCCTGCTCGACCACCTGATCGGGCTGCATCTGCAGCTTATACTTCATATGGATCGGCGAGGTGGCGATAAAGGTATGAATCCGGCCCGAGTTAGCATTAACCAACGCCGCACCGGCGCGATCGATATCGCCATCCAACGCCCGCGACAGACTGCAGACAGTGCTGTCTTTGATGGTATCGGCGATCAATTTTACCGACTCAAAATCGCCGGGACTGGCGATGGCAAAGCCTGCTTCGATGACATCGACCCGCATCTTTTCGAGCGCTTTGGCAATGCGCAATTTTTCGTCTTTGTTCATCGATGCGCCAGGGCTCTGCTCGCCGTCGCGCAAGGTGGTATCAAAAATAATAACTCGATTATCGCTCATTGTATGGCTCCATCGAGGCGGCAACTAACGCGCCCCGGAATGTAATAAGGTATAAGAAAACGTGGTTGAGGTATTACGATAGATTGCCTTACGGCAGTCGAAGGAGCAGCGGACGAGCGACCTGATACACCGCGCCCAAAGCAGGCTGGGTGCCGCCGGTCGCAGTGGTCTTATGGCCGAAAGTGAATTGCATGGTAACTCAACATTTTAGATAGGATTGGCCTCAATACTACCGCTAAAATAGTTGATTGCAAGCCTATACAATAGTCCGATCAAACAGAACCGAATTTACTCGCTGTAAGGCCCTACCTATGACCGCTGACAGTTCACCCAAAACAGACTTCGATATCGAAATCGACCGTAAACGTACCAGCAGTCAAAAGTGGGACAAGTATGGCGATCAGGACATCCTGCCGATGTGGGTGGCCGATACCGATTTTCCATCACCACCGGCGATTATCGACGCACTGCAGCAGCGGATCGATCACGGTGTGTTCGGCTACACTCTGGCACCCAACGAGCTGACCGACGTGGTGATCAAACGGATGCAACGGTTATACGGCTGGCAGATCGAAGCCGACTGGTTGGTCTGGCTGCCGGGCCTAGTCTGCGGGCTGCACTTGGCTTGTCGTAGCATCGGTGAATCAGGTTCCACGGTCATATCACCCAAACCGATCTACCCGCCGTTTATGACCGCACCGCGACTATCGGATCGCAGCCTGATCAGCGTACCGATGCACCGGGTTCAGCAGCGCTGGCTAATCGACTTCGATGCCTTGGAAGCGGCCGTCACCGCCGCTACCCGGCTGGTGCTATTCTGCAACCCGCACAACCCGGGCGGGGCGGTGTATCGGCGTCAGGAACTGGAACGATTGCTGGCACTGTGCCAGCGTCACAACCTTAAGCTCTGCTCCGACGAGATTCACTGCGACCTGATCCTAGAACCCGGAGTCGAGCACATCCCTTTCGCCTCCCTCAATGCGGATGCTGCCAACCGAACCATCACCCTGATGGCACCGAGCAAAACGTTCAACATCGCAGGCCTTGGCTGCTCGCTAGCGATTATCGCCGATCCTAAGTTGCGGCAGCAGTTTCGCCATGTCCGTCGTGGCATCGTACCGGACGTCAACCTGCTCGGTTATACTGCCACCCTGGCGGCCTACCGGGATGGTGACGACTGGAATCGTCAGCAGTGCGAGTATCTGCGTCAAAACCGCGATTTCCTGCTCCGCGAGATCAACGCAATCGACGGTCTCAAGCTTGAGCCATTCGATGCCACCTATCTCGCCTGGATCGATGTTTCGGCACTGCAACTCAACAACCCCGCAGCTTTTTTTGAACAAGCCGGTGTTGGCATGTCCCCCGGAGCCGACTTCGGCGATAACCATTTTATGCGGCTGAATTTTGGCTGTAGCCGCGCCCTACTGGTGGAAGCGGTTAAACGCATTCGCCAGGCAGTGGCATCAG
>JBFFKD010000472.1:0-2346 GCA_041555595.1 Motiliproteus sp. | reverse complement strand
GGGAAGTTCAGCTTCACCCCCATCGCGGCGGGCAGACCGAAGCCCATGGTGCCCAGACCGCCGGAGTTGATCCAGCGCCGCGGCTTGTTGAACTTGTAGTACTGCGACGCAAACATCTGATGCTGGCCGACGTCGGAGCAGATATAGGCATCGCCCTTAGTCACTTCGCACAGGGTTTCGATCACCTGCTGCGGCTTCAACAGCTCGGAATCGTCGGTCCGGTAGCGACCGCCGTGACGCGCACGCCACTCTTCGATCTGCTGCCACCAGTTGTCGTGCGACTCAGTATCGGGCGCAATGGTACTGGCCTTAACCTGCTTCAAAAGCTCGGTCAGAACCGAATCCAGCGGGCCGACGATCGGCACATCGGCGGCGACGGTCTTGGAGATCGATGCGGGATCAATATCGACATGAATCAGCTTAGCGGTGGGGCAGAATTTTTCGGTACCGTTGGTGATCCGGTCATCCAGTCGTGATCCCAGATTCAAGATCAGATCGGAGTGGTGCATCGCCATATTGGCCTCAACCGTTCCGTGCATGCCTGGCATGCCAAGAAACTGACGATCGGTGCCAGGATAGGCACCCAACCCCATCAGGGTATTGATCACCGGGTAGTTGAGGTGCTGCGCCAATTCGATCAGCAGTTCGGACGCGTTGGCAGAGATCACCCCGCCACCGGCCAGAATGACCGGCCGCTTGGCCTTAAGCACCAGATCAACCGCCTTCTTGATCTGGCCACTATGACCGCGACTGACCGGATTGTAGGAGCGCATCTTGATCGACTTGGGATAGACGTATTCGTAACGCTCGGTCGGAGTGGTCATATCCTTAGGGATATCAACGACCACCGGTCCGGGGCGTCCGGTCGAGGCGATATAAAACGCTTTCTTGAGGATCATCGGAATCTCTTCCGGCGACTTAACACTCAGGTTGTGCTTCACGATTGGGCGGGTCACCCCCATCATGTCACATTCTTGGAATGCATCTTCACCGATCAGGTGGCTCATCACCTGGCCGCTGAGGATAACCATCGGGATCGAATCCATATAGGCGGTGGCGATACCGGTCACCGCATTGGTCGCGCCCGGGCCCGAGGTGACCAGCACCACGCCCGGCTTACCGGTGGCGCGAGCATAGGCATCGGCCATATGAGTCGCGGCCTGCTCGTGACGCACCAGGATATGCTCAACCGCATCCTGATTGAACAAAGCATCGTAAATATGCAGAAGCGCGCCACCGGGATAGCCGTAGATGTATTCAACACCCTCGTCTTTCAGGAAGCGGGCGATCATCTCACCGCCGGATAATAGTTCCACTGTCTCACCCTCAAATCTTTCGCAGCTGTCGCAACGATTGCGCGCAGTTCTGCTGTAGCAAAGATTGTGTATAGATACACGACCACCACACTCAACACCCGGCCAATCACCTCATGGAGGTGCTTATCTTCATTACCGGGCTAAAGCGTTACCAAGCAGGGCGCTTGGAACAGGTCGTTCAGGGTGTGTATCGGGGCAATACGCTGCGATACGGCTTGAGTGAATATAAGCCCGGTATGGCCTACTTCGGCAGACACTTGGAATATCCAAGTGCTACAGTCAAATCAAGAGTCCGCAATAGTGCCAGCATCCGAGCGCCGCAGCAATAGCCATAATGGATAAAAAATGCGCTATCGCAGCACCCAGCAAGGAGATTTTCAACAACCCGCTAGGGCTGATCAGCAATCTGATTTATAGTGGCGGTAGTTGAATTTGTTATCTGAAAAATAATAATGGCTGATAGATCGAGCCACAGGAGCCAGCATGAGCGCCATCGAGATCCGTAACCGCGACCGCACTATCGAAGAGATGCGAATTTTCATCAAGAAAGTGCTGGTCGAACCAGAAATTGTACCGCACTGCCTGCAGATCGCCCGCCAACTGATCGATGAAGATAACGCCGATCAGAAGATTGCCGAGCAGATCAGCGGCACCACTAACGTTAAGATCCCCAACGACCACAGCGACGCCGACAAACTATTTATCGAGCTGCTGAAAGAGGTCGTTCGGGACGAGAAAGCGCTGTATTAAGCGTTTCTATTACCCACCTAAACAAACAACAATCTCAACAAAAAAAACGCGGACTGATCAAAGTCCGCGTTTTTTATAGCTCGGCAGTTCTGCCGAGTGTTCAGCCTTTGTTAAACACCACGACATCATCGACCAGATCCGCCACGATCCTATCACCGCTTTCAAACTGCCCCGATAGAATCGCCTCGGCCAATGGATTTTCAACATAGCGCTGCAACGCCCGTTTCAGCGGCCGAGCCCCGTAGATTGGATCGAACCCCGCTTCCAACACTGCCTCCAG
>JBFFKD010000471.1:0-2351 GCA_041555595.1 Motiliproteus sp. | reverse complement strand
GCTCCGGCAAAAATTTGATTAAATACGGCGAAGCTCATCGGGGTCGGACTCGGCAGCAGCTCGGCGATATTGCTGTTACTGAGGATACCGGGACCACAACGCAGTTGTTGCTGCTGTTGTAACTGTTGCAGCCGTTGTGACAGGCGTCGTTGCTCGAGTTTGAGATACTGCTGCGCTGGCCGAGTCAGGCAGGCTTGGACTTTATGTTGGAGTCGGGCTGGTTGCTCTCGTGTCAGCGTCGCTGAAGGGGTGACGATAGCCCGTGCCTGCAATAGCCACAGTTGCTGATTCTTCAGCGCAAATTCAATATCCAGCGGATAACCGAACTGCTGCTCCAACTGCCGCGCGGCCTTGGCTACCTGGCGCATCTGAGCGCGGTTGAGCACCGGCGGCTGTACCGATTGATCAGTCAGCGCCGGTGCCAACCGATGCTGCAGCAGCCGGTTATCAGGATCGAGCCAGTAATGATCACCGTTGGTTTCACCGTCTGCCAAAGATTCGGCCAGCCCGCGCACCGCGTTGATGCAAAGTTGCGGATGATCGGGATGGCCCCGGTCAACCAAAGGGTTACGGGTGAATACCATCCCCGAGGCAGTGGGCTCGATCTGCCGTTGCACAATCAGCGCCATCGCCGGTTGATCTGGTTTGGCTGTGGCAGTTGCAGGCGCGGTTGCTGACTGCTGTTGGCGATCGGGCTGTTGCGCAACCTGTTCGTTGCGATCCTGCTGGTTGCGAAACAGCTGGGCTCTGTCGCTATGGAGTGAATCAAAGCCTCGCTCAACCGCCGCCAGCAGTTCGTCGGCAGAATCGATATTGAGGCTGGAGTGAAACAGGCCAGCCCAACTGGCGTTGTGACCATCCTCTTCGGGTGCCGAACTGCGCACCACAAAACGGCTATCAGGGTAGCGCTTTTGCAACTGACCGAACGCCTCCAATATCGATGTGCGAAGTGCTGGGGTGAGTTTTTTTGTATTAGCGGATCGGGTCTGGTGATGCGATGCTGGAGTTGGACGGTATCCCTGCCGAAACGCTGCGGTGGTTATGCAAAATCCCTCCGGCACCGCATGGCCCAGCTCCAGCATCGTGCTTAGGTGTCGTGCTTTGTTGCCGACCAACATCGCTATAGCCGCACCGTCGCGGTTGACGCGCTCGGCGCCGATCTGCTCCAGATCGATCAACCAGCAGGGGACTGACTGTGGCGCGTCATTGGACTCAATCTCTAGATGTCTATCTAGATCAAGGGCTGGCTGTATCTGCTGGGATGAGTTCATCTGGGGTTCCTGTAGCGTCATCATCGTGGCTAACGTGGATCGACTCTGAGTTAAGCTGTCATCGCCAGGTTGATCTGGTTACAGTCGCGTCGACGTTTTTCGGTGTTCCAGCGCAGTTTTAACGCTTGCCACTCGGACTCGAACGGCTGCAGCTCGGTATTGCCGTCGAGGATATGATCAAGCACCCGCCGGTAGAAACCGACGATCGCCACCACCAGCTCGATCGAGCGTTCCCGACCGGGAATCTTCAGCCGAGAAACCCCCAATTCAAGGTATTCAGGCAGCTCCCACAGCAGTAGTTCGGGGCTGGCTTTAAGGTTCTGCCGCTCGGCGAACAGTTGCTCGTCGAGCTTGGTCGCTCCTTGCAACATCTGCCAGTCGCTGCGGCAGATCCGATGGCAACTGCCGCCTCGACTGGCGCTGCCGATAAAGTGGTTCTTGTGGTCTGCATCACTCTTGTGAGTGATGTGAAAGTAGCTGCTGGAGTAACAGCGGCCGGGGCAGATCCAGCTACGCTGGGGGGGCTGGAACAGGAAGGCTTCGAGCTGCATCTCTGCCTGATCGCGGATCTGGGCGATCTCGTCCGAGCCCCAGCGGTAAGGGATCACCACGATGTCGGCACCGAGCTCGCGGAACAGCTCAATATCCTCGGTGTTGAAGATTCCTGCGGTGACGCTGACATGGATCTCCAGCTCGGGAAAGCGCTCACGGACCAACCGGATACAGCCCGGATCGCACAGCATCACACCCTGCGCGCCGCGGTTGGCGAACTGCTCGATCTTGGCCATAAACATTCCGATCTCGTCGGGAGCCGGCATAACGTTGATGGCGACCACCTTGTTGTGGGCCACGCCGTAGTCGATCACCTGATACATCTGCTGGTCGGTCAGCTCGTCACTCTTGGGGCGCCGGCTCCAACCCTTGGGGCCGATAAAGACCGAATCTGCACCGGCTTCGAGTGCCGCGATCGCCATCTCGGCGCTGCCGCCGGGACCCATCAGTTTGACCTTGGGTTGATTCATGGGGTTCTCCTCATTGTGGGCACGTCACTCACCAGCGGTTGATGGCTCGGTGGTTTTT
>JBFFKD010000470.1:0-2354 GCA_041555595.1 Motiliproteus sp. | reverse complement strand
TGACTCGGTTGCTCTTTAGAGGCCTGTGGGTAGGGTTGATATCGATTTATGGTAGCAGATAGTTGGTCGCTCACATAATGACTTACTGTGAGCTATGTCATTGTTTAACCATCTTTATTAAAGGGGTATTAACCGGTTAAATCGGGCTATGCTATTAAGTCGCCGTAATTAATAGTACCGATATGGTCGGGTAATTTGTATTGTTGAGTCGCAGTATGGTCTTTTATTGCCTTTAACAACATCAGGTGGATATGAACAGATATTTTCCCGAGCGGATCTCTATCAAACTGGGGATCGTCACATTCATGGTTGGTGCCTTGTTGGGTGCCTTGGCGTTGTCGATGATCACCTACCTGGATCTGCAGGCTGAGCGGCGCCATGTTGAACGACAGCTGGATACCATTATGACGGTATCGCTGCCCTCTGCTAGGCGCTCAGTCCATCTTTACGACGAGGCGTTGGCCGAAGAGGTCGCCGCTGGCTTGTTGAGCTATCCCTTTATCGTCGATGTAGCGATCTATGATGAGTTCGGTGCGGTGCTGGTTCGCAAGGAGCAGGTGATCACCCCGCAGCAACATCTATTGCAGATGTCGTTCGTCGATGACGGGGTGCAGGAGGTTAGCCGTGACATCCGTCTGCAGCATGTGACTAGCGATGCTTCGTTAAAGCCGGGCCGGTTGGTTCTGCATATTGATCCTACCGTGATCTATGCGCCGTTCTGGGAGCGGACACTTTGGTATCTGTTGCAAATATCGGTACTGGTTGTGTTGCTGTCATGCGTGCTGATGTTGGTGTTCTACTTGATGGTGACCAAACCGCTGGCGTCGTTTGCTTTAAGTTTTTCCGAAGTTGATCCAAGTGATCCCGGCGCCAAAGCGCTGACGGTGACCGACTCGCACCGTATGGACGAGTTGGGTCAGGTTGCCCAAATCAGTAACCAGCTGCTGCAAGCGATCAGTGACCATATAAATGAACGCGATCGTGCGGCTCAAGAGTTACGCGATAAAGACCTGCGTATTCGCCAGATTCTCAACGATAGCCCGATCGGCATCACGGTGGTTGCAAAAGACATGCGGCGGGTGTTCGTGAACCGTCGATTCATGGAGATGATGGGGAGCGACTCCGAGCAGGAGCTGCTCGATGTGGGTGAAGCGGAGAGCTTCGTCCACCCTGAAGATGCTCAAGTCGTGCTGCGTTTGGAAAATTCAAATGATGAGGTCGAAGGGCTGCAGTTCGAGCGTAAGCGACAGGACGGTTCTTCTTGGTGGAGTATTATGGATGTTCGCCGGATGGAGTTCGATGGTGAAGCCGTTACGGTGAATTACCATTACGACATCACTGAACGGGTGCGTGCCGAAGAGGAGAATAAGCGACTTGAGCACCGGTTAGAACAGTCGAAAAGGTTGGAGATGGTGGGTACCCTAGCCGGCGGTATCGCCCACGATTTCAATAATATCCTGACCCCTATCTTGGGTTATGCCCAGATGGCGATGGAGGACCTTGCGTCGGAGGACCCGCTCAAGGACGATCTAAAAGAGATTGAAAAAGCGGCCAAGCGTGCCAAAAAACTGATCCAGCAAGTGCTTAATTTCAGCCGCAAGCAGTCGGGTAGTCGCAGTGAGGTCATGCCCGAAGAGTTGATCATTGACGGCATTAGCCTGATTAAAGCATCGATGCCGAAAACGATTGAGCTGGATCTGCAGTTGTTAACCCCTGGTTTGAAGGTTTGGGGGGATCCTTCCCAACTGGATCAGGTGCTGATGAACTTGATGGCCAACGCGATCGATGCGATAGGCGAGCAGACGGGTAAGATTACCGTGACGATGGATGAGTTTGAGGTTGATCGCGATTATGCCATTAACTTTCCGCAGTTAAAGCCGGGTACCTATGCCAAGTTATCAGTGGCCGATGATGGTTGTGGTATCGCTCCGGAGATCCAGGAGCGAATATTCGATCCCTTCTTTACCACCAAGGCTCCTGGTAAAGGTTCCGGTGTGGGCTTGGCGACCTGTCATCGCATCACAACGGATCATGATGGCGTGTTAAATGTTTACAGCGAAGAGGGCGAGGGCTCAACCTTTACGGTTTTGTTGCCACTGTATGATTCAGCGCTAACACCGCTTGCCGCAGCGGCTAATGAGCTTCAGGTAAAATCGGACAAGCCCGCTGGATTCGCCTACCGTGCCAAGGTCGTCTATGTTGACGATGATGAAAAAAATGTCCGTTTTGCTGAGCGGTTGCTGTTTCGTCTGGGCTATAAGGTCCGCTCTTATACCTCGTCACACGAGGCCTTTGCCGAGATCGCTAATCGGCCTGATCAGATCGACCTGCTGATTACTGACCGATCGATGCCG
>JBFFKD010000469.1:0-2363 GCA_041555595.1 Motiliproteus sp. | reverse complement strand
CCGCGTCGACCGGGTTGCCGTTCGACAAGAGCACCGGGCAGTCCTCGAGCGGCGCCTCGATGCGCACCGCGTAGCGCGTCATCACGTCCGGCCGGTCGAGGAACCAGGTGATGCGGCGGAAGCCCTCGGCCTCGCACTGGGTGCAGAACATGCCGTTGGACTGGTACAACCCCTCCAGCGAGGTGTTCTGCTGCGGCTTGATCAGGGTGACGCATTCGAGCGTGCACTGCTCGGGCAGCCCGCTTAGAGTCAGGTATTCATCATCGCGTAGATAGTCGGCTTCGGTCAGATCATTGCCATCGAGCACCAGACGCCGGAGTACCAGCGACGGATCACCGTGCAACTGCAGGTCGGCATCGGGATCATCAGACTCGGGATTACGGCGCAATTTCAGGGTCGACCGAACCAAGGTAGCCTTGTCGCCCAGTTCGAAATGCAGCTCAGTTTCATCGATCAGAAACGACGGAACCCGGTAGTCTTTGAGAAAGATGGTGCTAGGATTGTCTTTGCTCATAATGGCTAAACACTCGTTAAAATTTTACTGATACAGATAAAAAAAACATCAAGGGCTGGCATAAGCTCAGGCGTAAAATTCAACTCGATATGCACCGAACTTGCGGATATTAATGACCCCACTATCGAGAATCAGATACTGCCCCTTGATCCCTTGCAGCACACCTTCAACTACCGGTGTCTTATCAAAATTAAATGATGTCACCTTGGTCGGATAATTCAGCACTGGGTAGTTCAGCTCAGTCACGGGACTATCGGTCAGAGGCTGGATCGACTGCAACCCGAACCGTTGCTGTAGCTCGGCCACCTCGACTTGAGTCTCGGCCAGTAACCGATCACGTGCCTGGATCAGATCGATGGGAACGACCTGGCCTTTGAGCATCGTCCGCCAGTTGGTCTTGTCAGCCACATGATTCTTGTACAGCACTTCAACCAGGCCTGAACGATAACGGCTATCGACCCGAAAGATAGGCAGAGCCTGGATCGCGCCCTGATCGATCCAGCGGGTCGGTACCTGGGTGGCGCGAGTGATACCGACCTTAATTCCAGACGAGTTGGCCAGATAGACGATATGATCGCTCATGCAAAACCGCTGCCCCCAGTCGGCATCGCGGCAGGTGCCCGCATCGAAGTGGCACTTCTCCGGGCTGACAATACAGCTGTCGCACTGCGGCAGCTTCTTGAAGCAGGGGTAACAGTAGCCTTGGCTGAAGCTTTTTTTGCTCGCCCTGCCGCAGTGCTGGCAATGAATTTCACCCTGATAGACCAGTTTAATAGGACGTCCAAGCAGCGGATTAAGATGGAACTCGGCCTGATCTAGCGGCAACCAGTACTGATTGGTCTTGCCTTGAGCGTCACCCAGCTCGGTGCGCATCTTGGCTAGATGACCCTGCCCCTGCAGCGTTAACGGTTCAGCCGCAATAGCGGACTCATTGGCATCCGACAACAGATCGATAGTCGTCATCATCCTTCAACCGTTAATAATTTTAACAATCGCTTCGGTACTCTGGCTGGGGCCGTGTTGCGAGCCATCGGCCTTAGTACGACTGATATAACCGACCCGCTCGCTTTCCGGCAGATTCTTCTCATCGTAGGCGATCACTGCCTGCATGCAGGATTCACGTTCTTGATCGGTCAGACGGCGACCATCCGCCCACTTACCCAACTCCACCGCGGTCCGCATAGTGGCGTGAATTTCTGGGGTCATAGTTTGGATCAATTGATCTAACGTCATGGGGATACCTGCCTTACGACTTAATAGTACTGAGTATGAATAACGTGTGACGCTGCGATGGTTAGCATTGAATCCAGACAGCCAACACGAGCTAAAGGCTCAACAGCGAAAACTAAAGCGCCAAATAATACCATAAGCCGTTGGCCACAGTGCCAACTGTGGCCAAGCCGAGCGCAGGGCTAGCCGCAGACAAATCCTGATGCAACAGACTAACCGATCTAATACCAAGAGTTGTTTAAGAACACAGGAACATATCGGCCAGCCCTCACTGAAAAATCAGAATCTAGAATTCCGCTTCACAGCCGAATCATTCGCGATCGACCTAGCTCCTGATAGAGAAATGCGTATGCTGTGCTTCAATAGGCGCAAGCTATCAGAGCTTGCGTAGTATCAACAGCTGACCGGCTCATCACCCAACCGATAGAGAGTAGTACCATGGATAACGACACCCGCACCCAACTCGAAGCCGCCGCCTTTCGCGGCCTGATCGCGCATCTGCAAGAGCGTAAAGATGTCCAGAACATCGACCTGATGAACTTGGCCGGTTTCTGCCGTAACTGTCTATCAAAATGGTACCTGGCTGCCGCCAAGGAGCAGAGCGTCGAACTCAATTATG
>JBFFKD010000468.1:0-2380 GCA_041555595.1 Motiliproteus sp. | reverse complement strand
CCTTTGCAGCGCATGCATTACCTGTTCGCCAATGCCTTGACCGCGCAGATCGGCTAACACCGCCACTCGACCGATTTTACCATCTTGATCGATATCGATCCGACCGGTTGCCACTGCCGTATCACCATCAAAGGCCAGAACATGATGACAAAACAGGTCTCGATCATCGTACTCCAGATCTTCGGGAACCAACTGTTCGATCACAAACACTTCGGTACGAACCCGCTGGATCAGTTCCTGATAGTGACGGTAATCAACCTCTTTGATGATGATACTCATAGTTGCCAATACCTGTTGTAAAGCGTCGGTTTAATCCGAGTGAGCACCGCCAAATCGGGAACTGCACAGATCACCTTATCGGTCGTTAAGACAAATTCAGCCTAGCTAACGGTGGGACGCCAAAAATGATGGCGTCCGCGCTTTGGCTAGCTTCTCAACAAAATGATAGCGTGCTACGTGATAACTGGGATCGAAACCGTAAAAATTTAATTTCATCCGCTGTAACTCCTCGTCACGGTACTGCTGCAATGGTTTTATCGTTTCATCCTGCAGCCGCTGGTCACGTTTCTCAGTCAACAAGCGTTCGAGGCTACCAGCGTCGATCAAGGCTTGAGCCATCGCCCGAATCTCATCAGCAAATCCGCCACGTCGACCCGCCCAACAACCGTCAATCAATCCCTGCTGGCACGCTTTTTGGGCCGATATCGGCAGCCGGTTTTGGGTTAGCTCTTGGGCTCGTTCGACGCCGACCCGCTTGGGCAACAGATAGGTCCAGTACTCGGAGCCGTACAGGTTGCCCATCGATTTGTAATGCGGGTTAAGGATCACAGCCTCACGCGCCACCACCCGATCGGCCGCCAACGCCATAAACACTCCGCCAGCGCCTGCATTACCTTGCATCGCTGCGATCACATACTGATCGGGCGAGTCGATGATCGACAAGCAGAGATCATTCATGGCGTTGATATTAGCCCAGGATTCGTCGGCGACACTGGTCGCCGCTTCGATCTGGTTCAGATGAATACCGTTGCTCCAGAACTCCTCCCCTCCCATCAGCACCAACACCCGAATCGGCTGCTGCTTTGCTGTTTCGACTGCATCACGCAGCCTCAGGCACTGCTCGGTCGACATAGCGCCGTTATAAAAATCAAAATGCAGGTAGCCGACCTCAGCCTGCTGATAGTAATAGATCTCCTGCCAGTCTTTTTTTTCAGGCTGAACCAGCAGCACAGGTGTCGATTCAGGAAGGTCCCTGGCCACGTCTGCCAACACCTGCACCGCTGGTAGTTTAAAACCAAATTCACCGCCCTTAGGCTCGACCGGCTGCAGATGACCGATCCAGACCGCTCCATCGATCGTCGCACGGCAGATTGCGCCGTCGCGGCGGCTGATCAACGTGCCGGCCTCGGCCGAACAATCGGCATTGAGATGCGTTTCAGCCTGAGCATTGAACAGCAGATAGTCACGGCCGTTGATCGAGTCAATTAACCCTGGCATGCCATCGGCAGCACGAATCTTGGTCAGTACGGTGGCGGCCGAGTCATCCGCCCAATCAATGGCACGGTCGGCCTGGGTGATCATGCAGTGCCACTGTCCGGCGACATCCGCTCGGCTGTAATCGAGTGCTAGGGGGGTAAAGTCAGGCTGCTCGATCCGCTCCAGCGTCTGCAGCAGCCCCGTCAATGCGGCCTCGGTCACCTCATTACGATACAGACTACTCTTGCTCGCTGAGCGCATCTCGAATTCGACACTGGCCCATATATCGCCAGCATCCATCTCGGCATCGGCCTGCAGACAGGTCACCCCCCAGTGTGTTTCACCGCGCATCATCGCCCAGTCCAGCGATGAGGGTCCACGATCACCCTTGATGCCCGGATGGATTATGATGCAGCGATGATGTCGCCAGATCGATTCGGGGATGGCGCGTTTGAGGAACGGCGCCACAATCAGTTCCGGCTTAAACAGCTCGACCGCCTGTTCGGCCACCGCATCGTTAATATCAAACTCGATCGAGACCTGGTGGCCTCGCTCGGTCAATTCGACGTAGAGACGCTGGGATAGGGAGTTGAAGCTGTGGGTTAAGAAAAGGATTCGCATAGTTAACAAATTCTGGGTAACTGTTCGCCGTTGATGTAATCGACCATCCGGTTTCCACCGAAAGCCGTCTCCATCTGTACAAAACAGTGGCGGTCCACGGTCACCTCACCGATGATCGCCGCCTCCGCGCCCTTAGGGTGAGCACGCATCACGGCCAGTAATAGATCGGCCTTATCTGCCGGGCAGAACGCCACCAATTTGCCCTCGTTGGCGACATAAAGGGGATCGAGACCGAGGAACTCACAGGCGGCCGCCACCTGTGTTTTGACCGGTATCTGCACTT
>JBFFKD010000467.1:0-2395 GCA_041555595.1 Motiliproteus sp. | reverse complement strand
GCCAGACTCCCTGGTGATAATTGACCCCTTGGCTGCCATCAGTGATAAAGGCGCGTAGCTGCTCGGGCTGCGGATTATCGCCGGGTTCAGCGACGATCAGCAGGAACGGATTCCCCTTGAGTGGAACAAACGCCTGTGACCCCAGAGGGTGTCGCTCAACCATCGTCACCTTAAGCGGCATGGTTAGTCGTTGCGCCCGGAAGATGCTGATAATGCTGCGGTCGTCAGGTCTGCCCAGCTGCACTTCGGCCAGTTGATGGTAGCGTTTAGTCGAGCCATTATTGATCAGGAAAAAATCACGATCAGCGGTCTCGATCACATCGCCGTAGGGCGCAAAGGCTTGTTGGGTCAGTGGCTGCGGGCGCAAGATCAGCATGGTTCGGGGTCCTGTAGTAATAACGTTATGGCGCGTTATCAGCTAACGGCTTTGCCAAACAGGCGCAGCCGGCTGATACCACCATCAGGGAAGATGTTGATTCGAACGTGGCTGACCTTACCCAGGTTTTGGATCTGCGCGGTAAATTCGTGCTCCTGATCCATCTCCAGTTTCTGCGACGGCAGCAGTTCCTTCCAATATAGGCTCTGGGTCTCGATCTGCGCGTCGGTGCCACCCTGAACGTAGGCGGCCTGAATGCTGCAACGATCCGGGTAATTACCCTTGAAGTGGAGGGTGTCGACCAGGATCCGCTCAATCTCGCCGGGATGGCCCAGTGCCAGGATTACCCAGTCGTTCCCAGGAGTGCGGCGACGAGCGGTCTCCCAACCGTCGCCCATGTTGACGCCACGGCCGGGGTTGATGATGTTGCTCATGTGGCCAAAGTGCTGGTCATTACAGGCCAGTGCACGACCGCCGTTAAGCGCTGCGGCCAAGTCAATCTGCTCGTCGCTGCTCTGGTTCGACCAGTCTCGGTACGGACTGCCATAGACGCGCAGGCGGGCAACGCCACCGTCGGGGTAGATATTGAAGCGCAAGTGAGTGAACGGTTGGCTGTTGAGCTTGGCATCATCGATCGCGTGCAGGTGATGGCTGTCACCCTGCAGGGCAACTGCGGGCAAAACTTCGGTCCACTGGCTGGCCTCGGTCGGATCACCATCGCTACAGAAACAGGCTTCAAGCGAGGCCGATGGCGGGAAGTTACCGGTAAAGAACGAGGTGTCGATATCGACACCCTGGATCGATCCGGCTACTCCGAGTCGAATGACGGTGCTGTCGTAGCCTTCGAAGCGCTTGCGGCGAGATTCCCAGCCGTCCATCCACTTGCCGTTGTCGTCGAATACCGCATCTTTCCAGACCGGAGCGTCGGGTTGCAGCATCCGGTCGACGGCGGCAAACCAGTCATCGGTGACCGAGATCGCTTGGGTGCCCAAGCGGGCATCCGCCAGATTTACGCGCTTGAGGAAGTCGTGTTGTGGTTGCTGCTCAGTGCTAGTGGTCATGGTGTTGTCTCTGTGTTCTTGATTGGTACTTGTTAGAAAAGAGCCGCTGTGTTGTCATCAACGCCGGCTGCTACATCGTCTGCAGCCGCAATAGAGCGATCTTGTTGATCTCGGCTAATGCGGTATCGAACTCCTGCTCGGGGCCATTGTTAATCCGCTGTTCGAACGCTGCCAAAATCTGATGCCGGTCGCTGCCTTTGACCGCCTTGATAAACGGAAAGCCAAACTTGGCCTTATAGGCGTCGTTGAGTTCGGTAAAACGGGCGAACTCGACGGCATTGCATTGATGGATGCCGGCACCGGACTGCTCCGAGGTCGACGCATCGGTTAGCTCACCGGCGATGGCGGCTTTACCGGCCAGGTCGGGGTGAGCATTGATCAGATCCAGTTGAGCTTGGTGGTTACTGCTCAGCAGAATATCGGCCATCAGCTGCTGCAATCCTTCGACCGTATCGTGACGGCTGTCGAGACCACGATCGTAAGCTTGTTCTGCGACCCAGGGCGAGTGCTCGTAGATATCGGCGAACCTGGCAACGAACTCTTCACGTCCCATCAAACTCGGGTGACATTGTTGAAACTGCTGGCTCATGGCGAGGATCCGCTACTGGTTATTGTTTAGGCCGTTTAATGGTAGAGCGACTGATTTAAGCCGAACGATTGGAACGGTACGGGTGGAACTCGCGCCAGTGGTTGGCGATATCGATGCGGCGTGTAAACCAGACCTGGTCGTGGCTGTGGGCGTATTCAAGGAACCGTGCCAGTGCTGCGATCCGGGCTGGACGACCGATCAGTCGGCAGTGCAGGCCGATCGACATCATCTTGGGGCTCTCGCTGCCTTCGGCGTAGAGCACATCAAAGCAGTCTTTAAGGTATTGGTAGAACTGTTCGCCGCTGTTGAAACCCTGCGGGGTGGCAAAGCGCATATCGTTGGTATCGAGTGTATACGGGATGACCAGGT
>JBFFKD010000466.1:0-2416 GCA_041555595.1 Motiliproteus sp. | reverse complement strand
AGGGTCGGGATCGGCTCTCCCGCCCTCGTCTGCACCAAGCTCGTCTCGGTCGACGGCGCCAGCTTCCAGCCCCAGGTCACGGCTTCTCCCGGGCAGATCGTGATCTTCCGGGTGGACGTGACCAACACCGGTTCGGAGAACCTGTTCTCGGTGCTGCGAGATATTCTCTATGTTGGCGATGAGCTGGATCTGAACTACAGCCGTTTGAAACCGTCGCAGGCGATCACCAACGAGGTGTTCCATATTCTACGCCATGCTAAGGCGGTCAAACCTAGAATCAAACCCAATCTGATCGTGTGCTGGGGTGGCCATTCGATCGATCGCGAGGAGTACCTCTACACCAAGTCGGTCGGTTACGAGCTGGGACTGCGTGGTTACGATATCTGTACCGGCTGCGGTCCCGGAGCGATGAAAGGGCCGATGAAGGGCGCCACGATTGCTCATGCCAAGCAGCGAATTAATAACGGCCGCTATGTCGGTATCTCAGAGCCGGGTATCATCGCCGCCGAATCGCCCAACCCGATCGTTAACGAACTGATCACCATGCCCGATATCGAGAAACGGCTGGAATCGTTCGTGCGGTTGGGGCACGGAGTGATCGTGTTTCCAGGCGGTGCTGGTACTGCCGAGGAGATCCTGTTTATTCTTGGGGTACTGATGCATGAGAATAATAGTGATATTCCGTTTCCGTTAATTTTCACCGGACCGGCATCGGCGCAGAGCTATTTCGACAGTATCGATCGATTTATCCGCAGTTGCTTGGGTGATGATGTTGCCAAGCACTATGAGATTATTATCGATGATCCGGCCGAGGTAGCACGAAGGATGAAGCGTGGAATTGCCAACGTCACTCGCCACCGCCGCCGCACCAGGGAGGCGTTCCACTTTAACTGGCCGCTGTATATCGACCATGAGCTATTTCAACAGCCGTTTGAGCCGACCCATGACAATATGGCGCAGTTGGATCTGCATCGTGATCAACCGTTGCATCGGTTGGCTGCCAATCTACGCCGAGCACTGTCGGGGATTGTGGCGGGTAATGTCAAAGAGAGTGGGATTCAGGCGATTGAGCGGCACGGCCCGTTCGAGCTCAGCGGTGATGTGGCATTGATGGGATCGCTCGATCAGCTGCTACAGCAGTTTGTCGAGCAGCGGCGGATGAAGTTGAATTTCTCTCAGTACCGCCCGTGCTACCGGATTAAGCACTAACAATTGCTGGCTTTGACGATAGTGCGTTGACCGTTGCAGGTCGTATTGCGCTACTGGCCACCTCGAATAGTGAGGAGGCCTCATAGCCGGTTTAGACTTGGAAGCGATTGGTGATCTGTTGGAACTGTCGAGATAGCTCGGCGACTTCCTGGCTGACATTTTCAATAGCAGCGGCGTTCTCGACGGTGACTTCGGTCGATTGACTGATCGCCACCACACTCTGGTTTATCTCCTCGGCGACTGACGACTGTTCTTCAGCAGCGCTGGCGATCTGAATATTCATATCGCTGATCAATGAGATCGCCTGCTCGATACTGCCCAGTGCCTCGCCGGTTTGAGCCGCTTTCTCGACGCTCTGCTGCGCTTGGGTCTTACCGCTCTCCATTACCGCTACCGCATCATCGGCACCCGATTGCAACTTCTCGATCATCCTCTGGATCTCTTCGGTCGACTCCTGGGTCCGTTGTGCCAAGCTGCGTACTTCGTCGGCGACCACGGCAAAACCGCGCCCCTGCTCGCCAGCTCGAGCCGCCTCGATGGCGGCGTTAAGTGCTAACAGGTTGGTCTGTTCGGCGATACCGCGAATGACATCGAGGATGCCGCCGATGCTGTTGCTATCCTGCGCCAGTGCTTCGATCACTGTGGAGGCGCGCTCGACCTCGGCGGCTAAAGCGTTGATCGACTCGATAGTATCGTTGACCACCGCATGGCCGGCACGCGCCTGTTGGTCGGCATCGCGCGCCGAGTCGGCTCCGCTTTGAGCGTGCTGTGCCACTTCGTGGACGGTGGCGGTCATTTCGTTGATCGCTGTTGCGACCTGTTCGGTTTGCGATTGTTGATCATTGACCGTCGCGCGGGCCTTGGAACTGGTGTCGGCTAGGTGGTGTGCTGCTTCGGAGGCTTGGCTGGCGGAGGTTGTCAGAGTTGAGATGATCTCGACCATATTGGCCTGGAGCGTTCGAGCGCTGTCGGCTAGATGGCCTATCTCATCTTTGCCGGTGAAACTGATAGGTTGCGAGAAATCGCTCTGAGCCAGGTGGTCGAGGTCGCTGGTTAGCGTTTTGATCGGCACGATGATCAGTTTGTTGGTTATCATAAAGAAGCCAACGATAGCCAAAATTGCACCGATAATCAGCAGTATGATGGTACGAGTGATGATGGCTTGTGAATGGTCGAAGGCGTCTGCCGTGGCGGTTTCGATCAGGGT
>JBFFKD010000465.1:0-2419 GCA_041555595.1 Motiliproteus sp. | reverse complement strand
GATGGGAATGGCGATGGGGATGGAGGAGACGCGGGTTAAGTTCGGCGCTGACAACAGTCAGTTTCTGTTGACCAAAAGCGGCATCGATATCAAGGCGATGATCAGGGCGCTGGAGCAGTGCGAAGCCAGCGGCCAACCGGCGGCCTTTATTGGTGCAACCGGGGCTTTTGTTTATTTTTTCCAAGCTTGCCAGAAACGCGGTGTCAGCTTCCGCTTGCCTGCCGGTAGCCGTATTGGCGATGGCGGTGGTTATCGTGGCCGTTTTGGTGAGATGGATCGACAAGAGTATTACCACCTGGCCGAGCAGATACTGGGTATTCCGGCCGACCACTGTATCAATGTGTTGGGCATGGCCGAGAGTGCGACCAATTTCTTTGAAAACTCACTGCGCGATCAGATACAGAGTTTGCCATCGTCCGACAGGCGGATGATTCCTCCACCCTGGGCCCGCACCGATGTGGTTGATCCGGTGACATTGGAACCTTTACCGGCAGGCAAGGTCGGACTGTTGCGTCATTTTGATCTGACCAACCTACCCACGGTAGTCGCGGTTCAGAGTGATAATTTGGGTGTGACCTACGCTGATGGTAGTTTCCAGATCATCGGTCGAGCCCAGCTTGAGGATGGTAAGATTTCGGCGATGCCTGCTGAACGTACGGTCGGGCCGATGGGCGATAACAAGATTTTCCGTTTTCTGGAGAACTACGTTAATTTCTCTATCCGCTTCAAGATGGGGTTGGTTACAGGGCGCAAGCCCAAACCGGTTAGTCAGATCGATAGCATGGGTGCTGACTGTCCCTGTGGTGAGGGGATCGAACAGTTAATCGAGCATACCGAAAGCTGCAAAAAACGCGATAAATAGGTCTGAATCAATTAAGATATGTCACTTTGTTGAGGTCGCTATCGACTGAACCCAGTGATATGGCTTCACCGTTTTGAATTTAAAGTATTGAGCATCGATGAATACCTCCCGTACAAGTAGTCGCACGAACAAGAAAATACTCCTTATCGCCCCGCCTTATCACTGTTGGGGGGTTCAGGTGATCGGTACCTGGCCACCGTTGCAGCTGGCCTATCTGGCTCAGGTAGCCGTTGATGCCGGTTTTGAGGCCAAGATCTTCGATGCGATGAACAAGTACAAGACGTTTGACGATGTGCGCGCCGAAATAGAAAGTTTTCAGCCCGATTTTGTCGTGTCGTTGGATTATCTGCCGGTGTCTGGTGCGATCAGCACCGCCACCGTTCCTGCCGCACTACAGACATTGTCGATCGCTAAAGAGGTTAACCCCGCAACAGTTACGTTGATCGGCGGCCCGCATCCGACCTTCCTGTATAAAGATATCCTGCTGGACTCCAATAATCCGCCCGATTTTGTATTGCGTGGCGAGAATGAGGCGACCTTTGCCGAGCTGTTAGGTCTCTACAAGGACGAGAGCCGGCTGGCGGTTAACTGGCGCGATGTCAAAGGCCTGGCCTTTGTCGACGGTGACGAGGTGGTCAATACCGGCCTGCGCGCCCATATCGATAATCTCGATGACTATACCCCCGCCTGGCACCTGCTTGATTGGGAGGATTATCACTACAACATCGCTCCCTGGGGACGGATGGCTTCGATCATGACCACCCGTGGCTGCATGATGGACTGCTCGTTCTGCTCTCATCGAGTGTTCTGGCGGGGCGACTGGCGGGTGCGTGATCCGGAGAAGGTGATCGACGAAATTCGGCATCTGGTCGATACCTATCAGGTCGAGTTTATTACCCTGATCGATCCGTATCCGACCAAAGATCGTGAGCGCTGGGAGCGCCAGCTTGACCTGCTGATCGAGGCCGATATCGACGTCAAACTGCTGATGGAAACCCGAGTCGAGGATATTATTCGTGATGAAGATATCCTGCATAAGTACAGTAAAGCCAAGATTATGCATATGTACCTGGGCGCCGAAAGCAGCGACGACAGTACTCTTAACAGCTTGAATAAGGGCACCAGCGTCGATCAGAACAAGCAGGCGATCGATCTGCTGCGCGATCAGGGCATCATGACCGAAGCGTCGTTTATGATCGGCTTCCCCGAAGATACCCCTGAAACGGTCGATAACACGATCGCCGAGGCGATCCGCCTTAATCCCGATATTGCGGTGTTTCCGTTGATAACACCGATGCCGTTCACGCCGCTGTACAAGCAGATGAAGAGTCGGATACGAGTGCATGACTGGTCTAAATACAACCTGATGACGCCGATCATTGAACCGGACAATATGTCACTTGATCAGGTATCTCGCGAGCTGGCGCGTTGCTACATGACCTTCTACGGCAACAAGATGAAAGAGGTGGTGGCGCTGGAAGACGGCTTTAAACGGCGCTACATGATGAGTGCCTTCAAGGCGATGATGAAGGACTTTCATAACCATTTCGATTTTGG
>JBFFKD010000464.1:0-2424 GCA_041555595.1 Motiliproteus sp. | reverse complement strand
GGGTGATTTGAACTCAAATGTTCTCAATCTTGGTCCCGATGGAGTCATTGAAAATGCCAGCGCGCTCTATTCAGTCATCGACAGTTTCCAACAGCTCCATCAACAGCTACCCAAACGTGAAACTGTCACGTTAACCTGGGATATGGCTGAACGATTTTCCGACGGTTTGCAGTTGTTTCGTATTGCCGGTGTTGAGTTCCCAAGATTGGTTGCGGGCTACAAGAGTGATGCTTTTAAGCTATTTATTCTCTCTGATGAGTTTGATCTTTCTGAGGCGCATACTCTCAGTTTAAATGCGGGTATAAGTATTCCGCTATAAATCGTGCGGTTAAGTGTACCGCCACTAGTTAAGAGTTGAGGCTTTGTTTGATGTGTCTGCGATGAGTTTGCAACGTTTTATGATTTCCGGGTTGGTTTGCCTGCTTGCTTACCAAACTGCCGGGTTGAGTTGGCGGTTGATCGAGCCTGCTCGTGAGATGGTGGCTGCCGCCGTCAGTACCATGCCTCTTACCTCTGTTTCCCGAGAGTCTATCGAGTTAGCGCCACTGCTGGATGCGGCGCTGTTGGGCACGATCTCTGTAGCAACGGCTCAGCCGGTGGTGACGGAGATTTCGCCTAAGGTGGTCAGGTCACGGCAGAACATAAAATTGATAGGTGTGGTGCTGGGTTCTGGAGAGCAGCCATCGGTGGCGATACTCAATATCAATAACAGTCAGCGGGTTTATAGTCCCGGCGATCTATTAGGCCAGAGTTCCAGCTCAAAATTGTTGCAGGTACAGGTTGATCGGGTGGTGATTCTGGTTGATGGGCGGCAGGAATTTATCGAACTAAGCGATTTAAACAAGGGTAGTGGCGGTGTTAACCCGGTGGCCGTCAGTGCCGAGCCGTTGCCATCGCAGATTGACTTAACCCAGAGTCAGCTTAAACATCTGGTCGGCGATTACCGCACTAAGGTGGTGTCCGATCCATTGTCATTTGGTCGTTTCGTTCAGCTCTCGCCGTACGTTGAAAATAACCGGGTGGTGGGGTATCGCCTTAATGCCGGGCGCGATCGGCGACTGTTTAGCGCCTTGGGATTAAAGCCGGGAGATCTGGTGACCCACGTCAACCATCTGGATCTTGCTGATCCCGGTAACCTGAGCAAACTGATTGAGTTGGTAGGCAATGGTGGCTCGCTGCAGGTAGGTATCCGGCGTGGTAGTGAGTCGATAGATGTGGATGTGACTTTGTGATGGCGCTTTTGAAGCAGATACGATTCAAATGGCTGCTGTTGTTCGTGCTGAGTTACCTGCTGTTTATGCTGTTACTGATGCCGGTGCGCTGGTTGTATGCGCAAGGAGCGAATCGGTTGCCTGCGGTTGCTGCGATCGAGGGGACGCTGTGGCAGGGGGCTGTCTCTGATCTGCAGCTGCCAGCACGTTTGCGCCAGCTGCAGTGGCAGTGGCGTCCGGCGGCCATGTTATCGGGGGCTTGGGGGTATCGAGTCGACTTGGATCGCCCGGGTAATGGTGTCGAGCTGACGCTGTCTTGGCAGCAAAACCTAACAGCCGAGCAGTTGCAGCTGCGGGGTCGGTTGAGCGATTGGGTGTCGCAATTTCACGATGCCAGCATACCGTTCGATGTTGACGTTGAATTGTCGGCCGAGCGGCTGGAGCTGTCTAGGCAGGGGTGTGTTGAGATAGACCAGGCATGGGCGACGGTCAGTCAGTGGCGTGGTTTGATGGCAGATACGCTGAACCAGTTGGGCGAGTTGTCGGTTGCATTGAGTTGCGTTGATGGAACAATGGTTGCCGACTTGTCAGCCGAGCATTCACAGTTGTCGGGCAGTTGGCGGTTGCTCCCTGACCGGAGTTATCAGTTGGATGTTTCTGTCGCTGCACCGTCGGATCAGTTGCGCGAGAGTTTGCAGTTGGTCGGTTTTAGCGGCAGCGTGGGGATGATGCGGTATCGGTATCAGGGGCGGTTGTGAGTGATTAATAAAGTAGTTAAGTAGGTCGTTACAATATCAAAGGGTTACGAGCGAAAGCAAAGATGCCTTTACATAAATAGTCTTTAACCAATGGTATTGATCGGTTAAAGACTTCTAACATAACTGTTGTGGTGTATCTGCATAATCTCATCGACCTTTAACTGTAGTGTTCCTGTTATTGATACAGCACTCTCCTGAAACTTGATCATCGAATTCTTTGAAAGATACCTAGACCACCTAGGGTGGGAACTTATTGAGGGGGCATCAGATTTCAGCTCCTGTGCCCATACCTGTGCCATGCAAACTCTTCCGGCCAAGGTTCTCCCGTAACGATCAAAACTCTCCTAAGCAGACAATGGTTAGGGTAATACGGGAAGCGATGCATGCTCTGCTAAGTGCCTTGAGTTCGGTTTGAACAACGGCACAAAAAAATCCCCTATACGGCGAAGCATAGG
>JBFFKD010000463.1:0-2431 GCA_041555595.1 Motiliproteus sp. | reverse complement strand
GGTAGCCGTTCCCGGTACCCAAGCAAACACCGTGCAAACCCTGTAACTGTCAGCGATACAGGCCAATTTTTAAGTTACCTACCCTCACCTGGCTGACACTTTTGATGGCGGAGAATAGATAAAGGATGCGAAATTATACAGGAGCATCGACAGAAATGCATACTTTTGCGGTCAAGATTTCAACAGCGATGGAGGGGGCGTGGTGGCTGGGGATCTAGAAATAACTGACTAGTTGCTGGCTTAACTGCTCGCTGCAGGGGGTGGTAATCGCGTCGATCTTTCCGGCCAAGGCTGTCCCCATATATTCTTTGTCTTGCTCGCGCAGAGCGTTGATGAGCTGACGTTGCTGGAGTCTGTTGTCGATCACAAATTTGAGTCCGTCACCGAAGCAGAAGCCGTAGTTGGGAAGGTGGTCGTGGATGATCCTGTCTTTGAGCGGTTCGGTTAGTACCAGGCGGTTACGCTTGATCATGGCCGCGTAGGTGTTGGCTGCCGATAAGCTCATTGCCTGCTTTTCAAAACTGTTGAATCGACTGGCATCGTCTGTCTCTTCAAAATAAGCGTTGAGTAGGCTATAGGCTCGGTCACGCTCTTCGAGTGTCGGCAGGGGAGCGTAGCGGGCACTGTTGTCGTGGTACTGCTTGAGCTCAACCAGTTCCAGCGCCCGTCGTTTGAGTAGTGCTTTGAGCTCGGTCGCCTTGGCCAGTGATTGCGTTTTCTCAAAACTCAGTGTTTGAATTAACTGCTCGGTCGGCGACATGTCGGCAGTGATCGCAGGTCCACTGGATTCGGCTTGGCTGCTGGTATCGGAATTGCCCGCCTCGGCGATCAGTTGGATAGCGCCGCTATTTTGCAGGTGCTGATCCAGCAATTGATTGACTTTCAGGTTGAGTTTGCTCAGGCAGGGGTGATGAATGCTGTTGTAGTCTTTGGCCAATCCTCCCTGGAGCTGATCGACGCTGTCGGTTTTCAGAGCTTTGATAATAATGCGCTCTTCAGCTGGATCGTTGGCTACGAACGGCAGGCCGCCACTCAGGCACAGGCCGTAACTGGGTAGCAGTTTGATCAACGAATCCTTGAACCTATCGTCTAAAATCAGTTGGTGTTGCCGCACCACTTCGGTATAGATATTGGCGGTGGCCAGGCTGATAGCCAGTTGCTGAAACGGAGTCAGGTGGGTAACGTCGGATGAGTTGTCGAAGTACCCCTTGAGCATGGTCTGCGCACGCTCGCGCTCTTGCTGTAGCATTTTCGGGGCGAATCGTTCGTTCTCGGCTTTATAGGCCTGCAGTTCCGACAATCGCTGATATTGGAGTTCGACTTGTTCGGTCAGCTCACTAATCTCGACCAGTAGTTGGTCTTTGTCTCTGCTGAGCGACAGAATCACCTTTTCAGTCGGTGATAATTTTTTCTGTTGCAGTGAGGGGGGGAGCTGGATGTTGCCTCCCTGGGTGCCAAATGTGACTCCGTCAGCCCCTTCACGCGAACTCAAGGGCACCACCTTGGAGCCGAACGAGGCCAGATCAGAGACGTTCTGCTGGTGGACCTTGTCGACCTCGATGAAAAGGTAGTAGCCGACGATCCCTGTAATCATCATCGCGATCAAACCAACGGCGCTGAGGATAATGGCTCTGGGTGACATAGAGATAGGTTCTGTTAGTTATATCGGTACACAGGATGCAATAACCAACCGTTACTGCATCGCCGTGGTCTGAATATTGAGGTAATCGAGCATCACTTCGCTGCTCTCTTTGAGCAACGCATCACGTTCAATGTTGATCGCGTTGTGGGTCTGGCTGCGCTCGCCTTCCAGTTCGGCAATGGAGGTCAGTGGGGGTAGCTCTTTGGCACTGCGGCGGCGGTTTTCGATCGCCAATTGCAGCTCCTCGTTGTGTTCGCGCACTTGTCTGAGTGCTGTTTCGCTCAGCGGTAGTTGATCTAGTTTCTGCTCGCGGCGGTGGTCGATCTCTTCGCGGATGGCGATCAGGTCCGGTTCGCTCGCTGCACGTTGTTGGTGTTGCAGCTCCATCACTGATAGTTGGCTGGATGGTATCAAGTTGAAGTTGGTGTGTTGCTGCGGGTTGACCTTGTCCCAGGGCAGAGCCCCTTTTTCAGTGCTCTCGCCAACCAGTTCGATATCGTAGACTTCGGGCAGTTCGATGTGGGGGTGGACGCCTTTATTTTGGGTGCTGGACCCGGAGATGCGGTAGAACATCTGTTGGGTTAATTTGATCTGGCCGTGATTGAGCGGGTGTAGGGCCTGGACTGTGCCCTTGCCATAGGTCGGGCTGCCGACGATCAGGCCACGGTTGTAGTCTTTGATGGCACCGGCAAAAATTTCGGAGGCCGAGGCGCTCAAACGATTCACCATCACCAGTAGTGGGATGTCGAAGAACTTTGGATCGTAATCGGACTCGACCCGAATTCTGCC
>JBFFKD010000462.1:0-2433 GCA_041555595.1 Motiliproteus sp. | reverse complement strand
TGCGGATAACCCACCACCGCGGCTTCAGCAACCTTAGGATGCGCCACCAATGCCGATTCAACCTCGGCAGTACCCATCCGGTGACCCGATACGTTGATGACGTCATCAACCCGACCGGTGATCCAGTAGTAACCATCTTCGTCACGGCGCGCACCGTCACCGGTGGTGTAATAACCCTTATAGGTGGTGAAGTAGGTCTGCACGAAACGCTCGTGATCACCCCAGATAGAACGCCCCTGACCCGGCCAGCTATCGGTGATAACCAGGTTACCGTCAACCGCACCCTCGAGCACATTACCTTCGGCATCAACCAGCGCAGGCTGTACACCGAAGAACGGACGTGTCGCCGAACCCGGCTTAGCAGGAGTAGCACCCGGCAAAGGCAGGATCATCAAGCCACCGGTCTCGGTCTGCCACCAGGTATCAACGATTGGGCACTTCTCGTTACCCATGATGCGGTGATACCACTCCCAGGCCTCAGGGTTGATCGGCTCACCGACCGAACCCAACAGCTTCAGGCTGGACAGGTCTGAATCACCCAGCACATCTTCACCTTGCTGCATCAACGCGCGGATCGCGGTCGGAGCGGTGTAGAACTGGTTTACCTTGTGCTTTTCGATCACACGACCGAAGCGAGACATATCCGGGTAGCTCGGCACACCTTCAAACATCAGCGAGGTGGCACCGTTGGCCAACGGACCATAGACGATGTAGCTGTGGCCGGTAACCCAACCCACATCAGCAGTACACCAGTAGATGTCGCCATCTTTGTAGTCAAATGCGTACTTGTGGGTCATGGATGCATAAACCATGTAACCACCGGTGGTGTGCTTGAGGCCCTTAGGCTGACCGGTTGAACCGGAGGTGTAGAGGATGAACAACGGATCTTCGGCCGCCATCTCTTCCGGTGCGCACTCGGTGCTGGCATCGGCAGTAATATCTTCGTACCAGATATCACGACCTTCGGTCCAGGCGACATCACCACCGGTGCGCTTAACCACGACCACTGTCTTACAGCACTCGGTTCCAGACTTCTCCAGCGCCTTATCGACGTTGGCCTTCATCGGCACAGCCTTACCACCACGCAGACCTTGATCCGCGGTGATCACCAGGCTCGATTGAGCGCCTTCGATTCGCGCCGCAATCGCATCGGGGGAGAAACCACCAAATACGATCGAGTGCACCGCACCGATCCGGGCACAGGCCAGCATCGCGACAGCCGCTTCAGGGATCATCGGCATGTACAGAGTGATCACATCGCCTTTCTTAGCGCCTTGCGCCTTCAGGGCGTTGGACAGCTTACAGACACGCTCGTACAGATCGCGGTAGGTGATGTTGGCATCATCGCTCGGATCATCGCCTTCCCAGATGATAGCGACCTGATCGCCACGCGTTTCCAGGTGACGATCCAGACAGCTTGCCGACGCGTTCAGAGTGCCGTCTTCGAACCAGCGAATATCCACATTGTGCGGATCGAACGAGGTGTTCTTAACCTTGGTAAAAGGCTTGATCCAATCGATGCAAAGCCCTTGTTCGCCCCAGAACCCTTCCGGATCTTTGACCGACTGCTCGTACATCGCCTCGTACTTGTCGTTATCGATCCACGCATCTTTTTCAAAATTTGGATAGATGGGATAGGTCTTTGCTTCGCTCATCGTAATGCCTCAATTTAATCTTTTAAGAATCTATTACTGAAATAGGAGTGTTATGTTTATTATTGCCGGATCAGAGATGACAAATTGGTGACCGACTGCGAACGCTGGTTTCTACCTTGTTCGAGCAACCAAGATGCAGCTATAAAATAATGTAACGATTGTAGGCACGTTTTATACCGAACCGGCCCACTCACTCTGAATTAGACATTGGTCTACGCGGTACCTAAAGCGCACTTTTTTACGACCAATGGGCGACATGACCCGACAACAAAGAGATCAATTTGTGACCGACACCCTGATTATCGCCTGCGAGATGAGCAGCTACGAAGACGACGCTTTTCCGATCGCCATCTCCTGGAGCCTGGCCGATGGCCAGATCAAATCGAGCCTGATTCGGCCCGAAGATGAGTGGTTGGAACAAGCCGGTTATCTGGAGATCGATCCGGACCAGCTGATGATGGAGGGACACAGCGCCAAGGCGATTCTGCAGGAGCTACAGGAAGACCGTCAAAATGAACCGCTCTACTGCGTCGACACCGAGCAGACACGCGCCGCGCTCGACCAACTGTATGACTCGCTGGACGGCTGCAATGATCTGCCGCTACTACCGCTGCATCAACTGCTCGAAGATGTACCGGCCGAGGCGCTGGAGGATTGCCGCCAGGAGTGCTTGAGTCTACTGGATTTCGACCCCTACAGCGCAGAGAGCCAGGTTCGGTTATGGCAGGCGATCTACGCCCAGCTAGGCGAATAGGACAAGATTAACCACCGCCTGCGG
>JBFFKD010000461.1:0-2464 GCA_041555595.1 Motiliproteus sp. | reverse complement strand
CAAGCGATTAGGCATGATGAGACTAAAACCATGATAGAGATTATTCCCAATTGGCACCCCGTGTTTGTCCACTTTACGGTGGCGTTATTAAGCGTTTCTTTAGCTCTGTTTGTTCTCAACCTGGCTGTTAAGAGTGAGCAGGCTGCGGTGGTGGCTAAATGGACGCTGTGGATGGGCGCCGGCATTAGCCTGCTAACTCTTGCTGCTGGCATTTATGCTTACAACACTGTGGCGCATGACACGCCTTCGCATGAGGCGATGACTCTTCATAAAGATCTAGCGTTGATTACGTTGGTGCTGCTGGTGCCCGTGGTGGTTTGGTCTGTTGTCGCAGAGCGCAAAGGGCAGGAGCTAGGGGCGGCTTTTGTGATCCTGTTTCTGCTGGCGGGGGGGATGTTGGCCTCGACGGCCTGGCATGGTGGTGAGGTGGTCTATCGCTATGGCATTGGCGTGATGTCGTTACCTAAGACGGACAAGCATGATCATGCGGGCCATGTTGATAAGGCTAACGAATCGGGCCATAGCGACTCTGCCCATGCACATGATGATGGTCATCATGGTGAACCTCAAGTTGTCGTTATGCCGATGGATATGAATATGGGGAGTATGAATATGAGTAGCTCCGGCATCAACGCTATGGATGATGATATGGATATGGGAAGTATGAATATGAGTGGCTCCCCTATGAGTTCGATGGAAAGCACGCCAGCTAACGCCGAACAAAGGGACAATTAGTTGATCTCGTGGATTGTAATGCAGTCGAACGACGGGCTGTCCTAAGCTGCCTGTATGATTTTGGTTTGATGGATTATCAGCTACCGCCAATGGCTGGATTGATGATCCAGATTGATCGCAACACAGGCAGGGTGGAATTTCAGCAGCGGTTGGATCCATTTCAATGAAAGGTAAAACACAGCGGGTTGAAGGTATCGCGCTTGACCTTCAATAAGACCATTAACTATCGAATTTAGGAGTAATTATGAAGACGATATCCGCTACCCGAAGCCGAATTCGATCCCGCCTCTTGGTGCTGATGCTGGCCGGGCTATTGGCGGCGTGCAGTATGCCTGATGAAACAGAACGTCTGGCTAACCAAGGCTTGCCGCCAGTCAACTTTGTTGGCGAGGTCGATCAAGGCCGGCCGTTGTACAGTAAAAACTGCTCCAGCTGTCATGGTTTAATGATGAGTGGCAGCAAGCTTGGACCGCCGCTGAATCACAAGATTTATGAGCCGAGCCACCACGCCAATCTGTCGTTCTATCGGGCGGTAAAAGAGGGGGTGCGGGCGCACCACTGGAAGTTTGGCGATATGCCGCCGCAGCCGCAGGTAACTCCGACCGAAGTCGCGCATATCATCGCCTATGTGCGTAGCCGCCAGCAAAAGTCGGGTATTCGATGATGGGGTTAAACATTGGCGTACCGGTCGCCTCGTTGTCTGCTGTGATGCTGCTGAGTGGCTGCGCGGATACCGATATTCCGTGGCATCGGGATTCCCAAACGCAGCGTTGGTACACTCAGGTACAGCTGGACGAAGGACGTCAACTCTATACTCGGCACTGCGCTCAATGCCACGGTCAACGTGCCCAAGGCGCTGAGAACTGGATCAAACCCGATGCGCAGGGGCGCTATCCGCCGCCGCCACTAAACGGTAGTGCCCATGCCTGGCACCACCCCTATCCGCAGCTGGTGGAAACGATCAGTCAGGGCACGCAGGGCAATATGCCGGCTTGGGGGGCGATGTTGAATGAGGCCGAGATTAGCGCGACGATCGCCTATTTTCAGAGTTATTGGCCCGATCGGGGCTACCAGCTCTGGTTACAACGACATCCACACTAACCGTTGCCAACCAGAGTTCGATAAACGGTTCCCTATCAACCGACTGAATATTTAATGCTAAGGATTTGTGATGAAAAAAAATATGAACCACATCATGGCCGCAGGCCTGCTGATGGCACTGGCTACCGCCCCGATATCAGCGTCGGCGGCCGACCCGAAGTGGCTCCAGGGTAAAACCGATAGCAGCCACAACATCACCGTCTACCGCAGTGAATCGTGCGGTTGTTGCAAGGGCTGGATCGATCACCTGCGTGATCACAATTTTGTCGTTAACGATGTCACGGTTGACGATGTGCAACCGTATAAAGATAAGCATGGGGTATCGGCGCAAGGGGCGTCGTGCCATACCGCGGTGATCGACGGTAAGGTGATCGAGGGGCATGTACCGGCACAGGATATTAAAGCGTTGCTGGCGGCGGGTGACAGCGATATCCGTCTGTTGACCGTACCGGGAATGCCGTCGGGTGGGCCGGGAATGGATTGGGACGGTGCTCGCAAGGACGCCTTCAAGGTGTATGCGGTATCCGAGTCTGAACAGGTGTCGGTCTATCGGAGTTACCCTGTCGCTGGAGAGTAAAGCACAGGAGTAAAAGCGAAACCGCTAGACCGGAAGGATCTAGCGGTTGCT
>JBFFKD010000460.1:0-2466 GCA_041555595.1 Motiliproteus sp. | reverse complement strand
TCGGCAACATAGCGGTACAACTCCAAGCACTGCTCGGCCAGTTCGGTTAATTCGATCGGTTCGGGATGAAGCTTGAGCAGGCCGCTTTCGGCTTCGGTCAGATCGAGCAGAGTCTTGAGCATCGATTCGATCCGTTCACTCTCTTCGGCGCAGTCGAGCAGTGCCTCTTTGAGTAGGTCTTTTAGTACCGCCGCATCGGTCTGCGGATTCGACAGTGCCGACTCGACGCTCAGTCGCATTCTTGATAGCGGTGTGCGCAGATCATGGGCAACCGAATCGAGTGACTGGCTCATCGCCGTAATCAGTCGCTCGATCTGTGCCAGCATGTCGTTGAACAGTTGCGCCAGCTCGCCCAGTTCGGAGTCGGGATTGCGTACCGCAACCCGGGCGCTGAGTTGGTTGGCATGCAGTCGTCGAACCGTGTCGATCAGATCGTGCAGTGGTCGCAGTGCCCGCCAGTTCATATAGCCGGTTAAGATCAGTCCCAACAGCAATAATGGAAGCATCACCGACAGCATCAATCGACGGTAGTTGGCCAGCTGTTGTTGGCGCTCGATGGTTGATTTGGCGATGGTTAGCGTGGCGCCATCGCTTAGAGCGACCTGACGCACTAGCAGTTGAGTCTGACTGTCGGCGAGCACCCCTTGTTGCCATTGCTGGGCGGTTTCGGTGATCCGTAACTCGCCGCTCCAATGCTCGGGCTGCAGTAGCCGCCGCGGGTTGTTGTCTTTATCGTGAATCAGCACCCGCATCTCGCTGCGCAGGAAATAGGGCGCATCGCGATCGATCACGTGTTCGAGCTTCTCTAGCCCTACCTGGGCGTCGAGTCGCTGGTAGCTTTCTATAAAGGAACTGATCTGCTGTTGGTCTTTTTCACGTTGTGAACGCTCCAGCAGATAATCGACGGTGATAAACAGTGCTGTCGCGCACAGCATAAACAGCAGTGCAAACCGCAATGTCATCCGCAGGGCGGTATTACGGCTGAGTTGCTTGATCGAGTGTTGGACGCTGTTATAAGTCATGCCATCGCCACCCGAGGCTTATTGGTCTTCGATTCGCAGCACATAACCAACCCCTCGCAGCGTATGGATCAGTGGTCGTTCAAAGCCCTTGTCGACCTTGCCCCGAAGACGGCACACCAGTACATCGACGACGTTGGTTTGAGGGTCGAAACTGTAGTCCCAGACATGCTCCAGCAGCTGGGTTTTGGATAGCACCCGGCCCGGATTGCGCAGCATATATTCAAGTAGCTGGTATTCGCGTGGCTGCAACCGTATCCGCTGACCGCTACGGCTGACCTGTTTTTTATACGGATCCATCGATAGATCGGCCAGTTTAAGCTCGGCTTGCAGACTGGATTCACCTCCCGGTGGTGGTGTGGCGCGTCGCAGTAGCGCTTGTGCCCGTGCCTGCAGTTCGGTGAATGAGAACGGTTTGGTTAGGTAATCGTCGCTACCGGTCTCCAGTCCGCGAACCCGATCTTCGACCGAGCGCTTGGCGCTGAGGATGATCACCGGCGTTGCCAGTCCGCGGGCGCGCAGTTCTTTGATAATCGACAGACCATCTCGCCCTGGCAGCATCACATCGACAATCAGCAGGTCGTGGTCACCATCGATCGCAACAGCTAAGCCACCGTGGCCTTCGGACTGGATATCGACTACGTCACCCGACTCACGAAAGCCTTTGGCGATATAACCGGAAATTTTTGGGTCGTCTTCGATCAGTAATAGTTTCATGTTGCTAACTTAACACCGTTATCGACGCTAGACACCGATGGATAGCAACCCTTTCAAAATTGTAATGCAGTGGCAAGGTTGGGGTAAGGCAGGGTGGTTAAGCTGGCCGCAACATTTAAACCCATGAGGAAAACAACATGAAAAAAAATCTGCTTTCACTGACTACCATCGTCGCTAGTTCGCTGTTCGTCATTGGTGCGAATGCCCAGGCGGCTGAGCTGCCACAGCGCGCTTACCTCAATCTAGATACCGCTCAGCAATTGGCCAGTGCGGCAATGGCCAAGTGTAGCGCCGACGGTTACAGCGTCAGCGTATCGGTGGTCGATGCCAGTGGCTTGGTCCGGGTCCAGCTGCGTGCCGACAGTGCCGGTCCGCATACGTTGGAGAGCAGCCGCAAGAAGGCGTTCACCTCGGCCAGCCTGGGCCGTCCGACTGCCGATTTCGCGAATATGATCGCTGAAAAACCGTTTTTAGCAGGGTTGCGCGATATGGATCCGAACCTGTTGATGCTGGGTGGCGGTCTACCGCTCAACAGCGATGGCAACAAGCTGGGAGGTATCGGTGTCGGTGGCGCACCTGGCGGACATCTCGATTCGGCCTGTGCTCAGGCGGCGATCGATAAGGTACTGGGCCAGTAATCAGGGTACGACTCCTAGTCGGTATCTCTCACCATCTGAGGTATATAGAGCGCATTGTGCGAAACTTAGATAGCAAAAGGGCGCCTCACTGA
>JBFFKD010000459.1:0-2500 GCA_041555595.1 Motiliproteus sp. | reverse complement strand
CCAGCACGTGATTAAGACCCCGATCGAGGTTGGTGCCAAGCTGATTTGTCTTGGCGGTCCGGCGATGTTGATCGGTCTAGGTGGCGGCGCGGCGTCGTCGATGTCTTCGGGCAGCAGTACTGCCGACCTCGACTTCGCTTCGGTTCAGCGCGAGAACCCAGAGCTAGAGCGTCGTTGTCAGGAGGTGATCGACGGTTGCTGGCAGCGCGGTGAGCATAACCCTATCGCCTTTATTCACGATGTCGGCGCCGGTGGCTTGTCCAACGCTTTCCCTGAGCTGGTGAAAGATGGTGGTCGTGGCGGTGATTTCGGTCTGCGTAATATCAACAACGACGAACCGGGCATGTCGCCACTGGAGATCTGGTGTAACGAGGCCCAAGAGCGTTATGTGTTGGCGGTAATGCCGGCCGATATGGCTGAGTTCGAGGCGATCTGCGAGCGTGAACGCTGTCCGTACGCCATCGTTGGTACCTCGACTGAGGCACACCACCTGACCCTGGGCGATAGCCATTTTGACAACAAGCCGGTCGATCTGCCGATGTCGGTGCTGTTCGGCAAGCCGCCGAAGATGCACCGCTCAGTCGAGCGGATCGCCTATCAGGTGCCTGAATTCGACAGCGCCAAGATCGATCTGAGTGATGCGATCGAGCGGGTATTGAAACTACCTGCCGTTGCCAGCAAGAGCTTCCTGATCACCATCGGTGATCGCTCGATCACCGGTCAGGTGGCGCGTGATCAGATGGTCGGTCCCTGGCAGGTGCCGGTGGCAGATTGTGCCGTCACCACCGCCGCGTACGATACCTACGCCGGTGAGGCGATGGCGATGGGTGAACGAACCCCGTTGGCATTGGTTGATGCGCCGGCCTCAGGCCGGATGGCGATCGGCGAAACGATCACTAATTTGGCCTGCGCCCGAATCGATCAGCTCAATGATATTAAGCTGTCTGCCAACTGGATGTGTGCCGCCGGCCACCCCGGTGAAGACGAAAAGCTTTACGACACCGTCAAGGCGGTCGGCATGGAGTTGTGCCCTGAGTTGGGCATCACCGTACCGGTCGGTAAAGACTCGATGTCGATGCGTACCGTCTGGAATGATGGTGATGGCTCTCAAGGTGAACAACAAAAGAGTGTCACCGCGCCCATGTCGTTGGTGATCTCCGGTTTTGCCCCGGTGCTCGATGCGCGCAAGACGCTAACCCCCGAACTGCGCACTGACCAGGGTGCTACCGACCTGATTCTGCTCGACCTGGGTAACGGTCAGAATCGTCTGGGTCTGTCGGCGCTGGCGCAGGTTTACAATCAGGTCGGTAAGCAAGTGGCCGATCTTGACGATGCCGTTCAGTTGAAAACGTTCTTTGCCGCGATCCAGGAGCTTAATCAGCAAGGGTTGTTACTGGCTTATCACGATCGCTCCGATGGTGGCCTGTTTACCACCTTGGCCGAGATGGCCTTTGCTGGCCGTACGGGTGTCGATCTGGATCTGGATCTGCTGGCTGGTGATTCCACTGAGTTGGCGGCGGCGCTATTCGCCGAAGAGCTAGGCGCTGTGGTTCAGGTCAAGCGTGAGCATACCCAGCAGGTGCTGGTCGAACTCAATGCTGCCGGTTTGGGTGAGTGCTCGATGGTGATCGGTAGTCTCAACGACGATCAGCAGTTCAATATCTGCTTCGACGATGAAGAGGTTTACAGTCAGAGCCGGGTTCAACTGCAGCGCTGGTGGGCGCAGACCAGTTACGAGCTACAAGCGTTGCGCGATAACGCCGACTGCGCCAAGCAGGAGTTCGACAGCCTGCTCGAAACTGACAACCCCGGTTTGCACGCCGAGCTGAGTTTTGATGTCAACGACGATGTTGCGGCACCGATGATTGCCACCGGCGTACGACCTCAGATAGCGGTACTGCGCGAGCAGGGTGTTAACGGCCAGATTGAGATGGCGGCGGCGTTTGATCGTGCCGGTTTCGACGCGATCGATGTCCATATGAGCGATATTCTGTCCGGTCGTCGAACTCTGGATGAGTTTAAAGGGATGGTCGCCTGCGGCGGTTTCTCTTACGGCGACGTGCTGGGTGCGGGTGAGGGCTGGGCCAAGTCGATTCTATTTAATGGTCGTGCTCGTGATCAGTTCGAAGCGTTCTTCAAGCGAGATGACAGTTTTTCTTTGGGTGTCTGCAACGGTTGCCAGATGCTGTCCAACTTGCACGACCTGATTCCTGGTGCCGAGTTGTGGCCGCATTTTGTCCGCAATCACTCCGAACAGTTCGAGGCACGGGTGGCGATGGTTGAGGTGCAAGAGAGCGCCTCTGTATTGCTGTCCGGCATGGCGGGATCACGGATGCCGATCGCTATCGCCCATGGAGAGGGGCAAGCTGAGTTTAACAACTCCGACCATCTGCGCAGCTTGCAGGATGCTGGCAACGTGGCACTACGTTACGTCGATAACCACGGCCAGCCGACCCAGCGCTATCCGGCCAACCCCAACGGTTCGCCTGAGGCGATCAGT
>JBFFKD010000458.1:0-2506 GCA_041555595.1 Motiliproteus sp. | reverse complement strand
GGAACGCTAAAAACCAGATGCGTTGAGCAATATTGAGTTTGTTTAGCATAGCAATACCCTGTACCGGAGATGGACGTATATGTTCTGGTTTTGGTCGAGATAGTTACACATTAATTGTCGATAGTGTTGTAGTGATTGTCACGACGTTAAAGTGATTGTAGTTGATTTATATTCAACACAAATCAATAGGGTTACAAACATGATCTGTTTTATAAAGAATGGGCATTAAACATCAATTCACTGCCGATCTGCTTAAGTTTGATAGCTGACTATAGCCCCAACCTGACAGATAGATGCCGATATAGACGGTGTCTATTCGATTTCTCTTTATCGGTATCGGGCAGCTGTCGACCGCAGCGCTACTGTTGTGAGAATGAATTATCCGATCGATAAGCGGAGATCGGATAGAGTCTGATACACTACGGGTTTTCCATTATTTGACGTTTAGGAAACTCCGTTATGCACTTTGAAGGTACCGATCAATATGTGGCCACCGATGACTTGCAGATGGCGGTCAACGCTGCGATCACGCTGCAGCGGCCGTTGCTGGTCAAAGGCGAGCCGGGAACCGGTAAAACGATGTTGGCTGAAGAGCTGGCCGCCGCGTTGGGCAAGCCGCTGCTGCGCTGGCATGTAAAATCGACCACCAAGGCGCAACAGGGATTGTACGATTATGACGCGGTATCGCGGCTGCGAGATTCACAGCTAGGCGATGACCGGGTGCACGATATTAACAACTACATTCGCCAGGGGATGTTGTGGCAGGCGTTCGATGCCGATGAGCAGGTGGTGTTGCTGATCGACGAGATCGACAAGGCTGATATCGAGTTTCCCAACGATTTGCTGGTCGAACTCGATAAGATGGAGTTCTTCGTTTACGAGACCGGTGAGCGAGTACAGGCCAAGCACCGGCCGATTATTATCATCACCTCCAACAACGAGAAAGAGCTGCCCGATGCATTTTTACGGCGCTGTTTCTTTCACTACATTCAGTTTCCCGATAAGGCGACGATGCAAGCGATCGTCGAGGTCCACTACCCCGATATTCAGCGCAAGCTGGTGCAGCAGGCGATGGAGATCTTCTTTCAGGTGCGCGAGGTTAACGGCCTGAAGAAAAAGCCATCGACGTCGGAATTAATCGATTGGTTGAAGCTGCTGATGGCCGATAATATTCCGCCTGAAGTGCTGAGCGAACATGATCCGAGCAAGGCCATTCCGCCGCTGTACGGTGCGCTGCTGAAGAACGAGCAGGATGTCCATATGCTGGAACGGCTGGCGTTTATGGCCCGGCGTGAAAGCCGCTAACCTGAGACGCTGCCGATGTTGATCGATTTTTTCGGGGCGCTGCGCCAGGCGCGGGTTCCCACCACATTAAAAGAGTTGTTGACGCTGGTCGAGGCGATCGAGCAGGGCTTGGCGTTTGCCGATTTGGAACAATTCTACCTGCTGGCGCGGCTCTGTCTGGTCAAGGATGAGAAGTATTTCGATCGTTTCGATCAGGCCTTTGGGAATTACTTTAATGGTCTGGCACAACTCGACCGTGAAGGTTTGGTCGAGGCGCTGATTCCTGATGAATGGCTGAAAGCCGATTTTCTGAAGCAGCTGAGCGACGAAGAGAAGGCCAAGATAGAGTCGCTCGGCGGGCTTGATAAGTTGATGGAGACGCTGAAACAGCGCTTGGCCGAGCAGCAAAAGCGCCATGCTGGCGGCAACAAGTGGGTCGGCACCGGCGGCACCTCGCCGTTTGGTCATAGCGGTTATAACCCTGAAGGGGTCCGGATCGGTGGTCAGAGTAAACATCGGCGAGCGGTCAAGGTGTGGGAGAAACGTCAGTTTCGCGACCTCGACGATAGCGTCGAGCTGGGTACTCGTAACATCAAGGTGGCGCTACGCAAGTTACGTAAATTTGCTCGCACCGGCGCCGCCGAAGAGTTGGACCTGGATGATACCATTCGATCCACCGCCAACAACGCCGGCTATCTCGATCTTAAGATGGTGCCCGAGCGTCATAATGCGGCCAAGTTGTTGTTGTTCTTCGATGTTGGTGGCTCGATGGATCCCTTTATCAAACAGTGCGAGCAGCTGTTTTCGGCGGCTCGCACCGAGTTCAAGCATCTGGAGTATTTCTACTTCCATAACTGTCTCTATGAAAAGGTATGGAAGGATAACTCACGTCGCTTTAACGAATCGATCCCCACATCGGACCTGCTTCATACCTACGGTTCGGATTACCGAGTTATCTTTATCGGCGATGCGTCGATGTCACCTTACGAGATTGCATATCCGCACGGAAGTGTTGAGCACTTCAATGAGGAGCCTGGCCAGGTCTGGCTACAAAGAGTGCTTGATACCTGGCCCAAAACTATCTGGCTTAACCCGATGGCGGAGCAGTATTGGAGCTACACACAGTCGATCAGCATGATCAAAAAACAGTTTGATGGACAGATGTTTCCGTTGACTCTGGAGGGGATGGAGCAGGGGATTAAGGTTCTGTCGAAGTAGATCG
>JBFFKD010000457.1:0-2509 GCA_041555595.1 Motiliproteus sp. | reverse complement strand
GGTACCCTGTTGGTGATGGGGTTTGTCGGAACCCAGGAGGCGATCGCTCTACGCTTACAGGAGGACTTACAGGCATCTCTGTCGCAAGTACTGCCGCCGCACAGCTATGACAACCAACCCAGCAACGAGTGGCTGGATCTGCAGCCGACTGCGCAAACACCGGTTAATAAAGGCTCCGAGACTAAGACTGTCGAAACGATGCGCTTCTATCGTGCATTGCGTGATATAGAGCCAACCGCGGTCGCGTTTGAAGTCTCAGAATCGGGTTATTCCGGGCCTATTCGCGTTCTTCTTGGGGTTTCGAGTGATGGCTCCATCCTTGGCGTTCGGGTGCTATCTCACACCGAAACACCGGGTCTGGGTGACAAGATAGAGGTCAGTCGCGATGACTGGATATTAGGCTTTAACGATTTGTCATTGGCCTCAGTCACTGATGCGCAATGGGCGGTCAAAAAGGATGGCGGCCAGTTTGACCAGTTCAGTGGTGCGACCATTACCCCTAGAGCTGTAGTCAAGGCGGTGAAGCGGGGACTGTTGATCCATCGGTCGCAGCAACGGGTATTAAATCAGCCCGCGACATCGCCGATTTACGAAGCACCTAATAACGAAACAGGGGCTAACAAAATAGCGGAGAGTTCTCTAACTCAATCAGCCACAACCGAGGAGAGCCACTGATGTACAAGACGTTATGGAAAGAGGGGGTGTGGGGCAACAACGTGGTGTTTTCACAGATGCTGGCGCTCTGTCCACTGCTGGCTGTTACCGGTACGGCGACCAACGGGCTGGGTATGGGGCTGGTGTCGCTGTTCGTGTTTGTTATCGCGAACCTGTTGGTGTCGATGTTGCGGGGGGTGATTCCAACCGAGGTACGGATTCCTGTCTTTGTTCTACTGATCGCCACCGTCGTGACGTTGGTGGATCTGATGCTGAATGCCTGGTTGCATGAGCTACACAAGGTGCTGGGGTTGTTTATCCCGCTGATTGTTACCAACTGCGCCATCCTAGGACGTGCCGAAGCCTTTGCCTATAAAAACCCTGTGTTGCCATCGCTGGTTGATGGCTTCGCGATGGGCATGGGATTCACGGTTGCATTGGTGATATTAGGGGCCGCTAGAGAGGTTATAGGTAGCGGCACCCTGTTTGCCAGTGCCGAACTGTTGCTGGGCGATATGTTCGCTTTTTTAGAGCTGACAGTGATCCCCGGTTATGACGGATTCTTGCTGATGGTACTGCCGCCCGGGGCTTTCTTGATGCTCGGCTTTATCGTGGCCGCTAAGCGGGTGTTGGAAAAGCGCCACACTAAGGTCGTCCACACCATGCAACCGGCAGGTAGCCGTGGATGAACCCAAGCGTAGCTAGGCCCGATCGAGGAGACAGATGATGCGTGTATCAGTCGTTTATGGCGAAACCGATAGTCAACACTGGATTCACCTAAAGCTACCGGTGGGGAGTTCGGTCGAACAGGCGATTAAGGCCTCCGGTATCCTGGATCGCTACCCAGTCATCGATCTTAGGTGCCATAAGGTGGGGGTTTTCGGCAAATTCACCCAGCTAGACGCTGACCTGGGCGAGGGTGACCGGGTCGAGATCTACCGGCCGATCATCGCCGATCCCAAGACCGTCACACGACGACCTAAAGAGTGACTACTGTACATCCGTTTGAAAAATGGAGGCGTTTCTAGATGTTACTAAAACAACTGATCCTTTTGTTCGGGCTGCTCATCAGTACAACTTCGCTGTTAGCCGGTGAGGCACGCATCGCAGTGGCTTCCAATTTCACTGCGGTGGCCAAAGAGCTAGCTGGAGATTTTAGCCAGCGTTCGGGACACCGGCTAAAGATCAGCTTCGGTTCGAGCGGAAAAATCTATACCCAGATCTATAACGGAGCACCGTTTGAGGTGTTCTTATCTGCTGATGCCGAGCGCCCAGAACGGCTTGAGCGTGAAGGCTTGGCGTTGGCCGGTAGCCGCTTTACCTATGCCCGTGGCAGGTTGGCATTGTGGAGCCCGTCCTCGACCGATGCCGAGCAGATCCAACAGCGGATCGAGCAGGGTGATTACCGCCGTCTGGCATTGGCAAATCCAAAGCTGGCACCTTACGGCGCCGCCGCCAGGAGCTACCTCAATAGCCTGATGCTGGAGAATGTCGAGCGATATTCGGTCTACGGTGAAAATATAGCCCAGACCTACCAGTTTGTTGCAACCGGTAACGCCGACCTGGGCTTGGTGGCGTTGTCACAACTACAGTCTCAGCCGGTACACAGCTACTGGGTTGTCCCGGAACAGAGCTATCAACCGATCCGCCAGCAGGCGGTATTACTCAAACGCGGTCAACATTCGGACGTTGCCAAGGCATTTATCGTCTATCTGAGACAGTCCGATGCGCAAGCGATTATCGGCCGTCACGGTTATGGCATCGAACCGCTAACCCTCGCGCGTAGATCAAACGAGTCGCTGTTGTGATCATGCTAACTGAGCAGGAGGGTGCACGATGTGGGAGGCGATCTGGC
>JBFFKD010000456.1:0-2541 GCA_041555595.1 Motiliproteus sp. | reverse complement strand
GAGGGGGAGATCTGGAATCGGCGTAAGAACGGTGAGATGTATCCTGAATGGTTGTCGATTGTTCGGGTGTTGGATCAGTTTGGAGAGGTCGAACAGTATGTTGCCGTATTTAGCGATATCTCTAAGCGCAAAGAGACCGAAGGGCTGCTGTACCAGCAGGCTAACTACGACCTGCTGACCGAACTGCCAAATAGGATGCTGACCCAGGATCGGTTGCGTTCGGCGCTTGTGCGGGCGAAGCGCCTGGGTACCGAGGTGGCGGTGTTGCATATAGGATTGGATCGATTCAAGTGGGTCAACGATACCTACGGCCATGATGCCGGCGATGCGTTACTCAAATCGACCGCTCAGCGATTGGAATTAATTGTAGGCGAGTCGGATACCGTGGCGCGGCTTAATGGCGATGAGTTTTTGGTGATTTTGCCCGACATTCGGTCGAGTCACGATGCCGAACATACGGCCAGTGCCATCGGTCATCGGCTGGCGAAGCCGTTTCAGCTGGACAAAGGCGAGGCCTATCTGACCAGCAGTATCGGTATCGCCTTGTATCCGATCGATGCAGAAGACGTTGATGGGCTGATGCACCATGCTGATAGCGCAATGTGGCGATCCAAAGACAGCAGTGGAGCCAGTTACTGCTTCTATACCAATGCCATGAACGAGGAGGCAAAATCACGGGCGCAGTTAGAGAAAGACCTGCGTCAAGCGATCATTAATCAAGAGTTTGAAGTCTATTATCAGCCGCTGATTAGTCTCAAGACGATGCAGGTAACCGGTGCTGAGGCTCTGATCCGTTGGAATCATCCTAAGCATGGAGTGATTCCGCCAGGGCGTTTTATTCCGTTGGCTGAAGAAACCGGGTTGATTGTACCGATCGGGCGCTGGGTGTTACAGCAGGTCTGCGAGCAGGTCAATAGCTGGACGTTGGACGGACTTGAGGCGATTCGGGTGGCGGTCAATATGTCGCCCAAGCAGTGTTTCGGACTCGATGGGGTCGAGACGATTCGGTCGGTCATCGTCGATTCTAAGGTCGATACAGGCCGTTTGGTGATCGAGATAACCGAAACCATGCTGATGGAGGATCAGCATTCGATGTCGGCGTTGCGGCAGCTGCGAGGTCTGGGAGTTAAACTGTCGTTGGATGACTTTGGAACGGGCTATTCGTCACTGAGTTATCTCAAGCATTTCCCGATCGATATTCTCAAAATCGATCGGGCGTTCATTAAAGACCTGCCCGATGATCAGGGCGATGCCGCGCTGGTTGAGGCTATTGTAGCGATGGCATGCAGCCTGGGGTTGGAGGTGGTGGCTGAAGGGGTTGAGAGCGATGCCCAGAAAGCCTTCCTGAAAACACTCGATTGCAACTACCTGCAAGGCTTCTATTACTCCAAGCCAATGCCTCAAGCGGCTTTCGAAGCGTACGTAAAACAGTATAATGCCCCCGCTGTATAAACTTTTCCCGAGTCTCGATGTCCTATGGGGTCAGTAGTGCAGGATGACTGTCCCTCTCATTGGTGAATTATTAGATATGATGAATATTTTCTGGTTGATGCTGGCAGCGTTGGTGCTGTTGGCGCTGGCGTTTGTATGGTGGCCGTGGCTTAAGCGATCCGAGTCCCAATCATTGGGATCTACAGCGATAGATCGTGATCGCCAGAATATCGATATATTCAAGCAACGTGTCGCTGAGTTGGAGCGAGAGTTATCTCAGGGCAATCTGGATCAGGCGAGCTTTGATGCTCTCAAGCAGGAGTTAGAACTGAGCCTGCTGCAAGAGGTGGATGAACCCGCCGCTCAGGTTGAGCCGTCCTCAGCACAAGAGAAAAGCATATTGATCCCACTGGGGATGACCCTGTTGGTGCCATTATTGTCGGTGTTTCTGTATCTGCAATGGGGTGCCAGCGATCAATTGATGCTGCCACGGCAGGTACAGACCGAAAACCACCCGGACTCCGGTCATGACTTGGAGGGTATTGACGCTCAGTTGAGCGCCTTGCGTACTCGGCTTGAGGCTGAACCGGGTAATTCGCAGGGGTGGTTTACGCTGGGTCGTAGCTACCTGACGATGGAGCGTTATCAGGATGCCTATTGGGCCTTCGGTAAGGTCGCCGAACTGGTCGGTGAACACGCCGAAATTATCAGTCAGCAGGCACAGGCACTGTACTTCCTCAACAATCATCAAGTGACCGCCGAGGTGCAGACGATCATCGACCGTGCGCTGGAGCTTGATGCGGGCGATCCCGGCACACTGGGATTGATCGGTATTGCGGCCTATGAGTCGGGCCAGTTCAAGAAAGCGATCGATATCTGGTTGCAGTTGATTGAGGGCGATCGTCCCAATGTTAATCGCGAAGGGTTGCAGCAGGCTGTGGTGCAAGCAAAAGCCCAGCTGGCACAGCAGGGCGTTGAATACCAGCCTCAGACCAATACATCAATGGCATCGACGCCAGACAACGCTGCACCAGCGGCCTCGTTAAAGGTGCTGGTTGAACTCGACAGGTCGCTTAAAGACAGCGCCTCTCCCGACACCACCGTGTTTGT
>JBFFKD010000455.1:0-2549 GCA_041555595.1 Motiliproteus sp. | reverse complement strand
CACGACTGTGACCCGTTCGGTATCACAGGCGTCAGGCGCTGAAGCGGTGGCAGGGCAGGCCTCAACCGGATAGTTCTTGCGGATCACCTGGCCAAAATTACCCGAGTTTGATAGGTGGTGATGCAGGCCTCCATCGGTGACTAGGTAGGTGGTTCCTCTGGATTGTTTTTTATCGATCACTTGGCAGATGTATAGCCCCGCTTCACCAACGAGATAACGACCCAGTTCCATCACGATATCAGTTGACGAGATCAGCGGCTCAATCAGTGCTAACTCTTTATCTAGGTTGGCGGCTATCGATCTCAATTCGAGCGGCTTATCTCCGGGAAAATAGGGGATGCCCAGGCCGCCGCCGATGTTGATGAAGCGCAACTGAAGTTTGTTCTCGAGGATCAGTTCGGCAGCCAATTGTAATACACCGCTGTGTGCTTCGCAGATCGCATCCGGTTTGAGGTTTTGTGAACCTGTAAACAGGTGTAGCCCTTCGGGCTCAATACCGTGTCGGCGGCATAGTGCGACGGCTTCGGTAATCTGCTCACTGTCGATGCCGAAGGGTTTGGCGCCTCCGGTCATCTTCATCCCTGAGGCTTTGAGTTCGAATGCGGGATTGACCCGTAGTGCCACTCTGGCAGGTAGATCCAGTTGTTTCGCGGCTTGCGCGGCATGGATGATCTGCTGCATCGATTCAACGTTAATGACGATGCCTGCTGCGACGGCCGCCCTGATCTCCTGCATACTTTTACCGGGTCCGGCGAAGCTGATCTCATGGGCTGGGACAGCTGTCGCCAGTGCCACATGGAGTTCACCCTGAGAGGCGACGTCAAGGCCATCGACCAGTCCGGCCAGCAGGTTGACGACTGCCGGCATCGGGTTGGCTTTAATGGCATAGTGCAACTTGATCCGTGCGGGCAGGGCCTGACGTAGCAGAGCGACACGTTCGATGATCTGGGTGCGATCATAAACATAGACAGGGGTTCTACCAGCGATCGCGACGATCTGTTGCAACGTGCGGTGGTTGACCAGCGGTTGTCCCTGGTGCCAATTGGACCAGCTGCTGTGATGAGTCGGTTTGGTGGTCATATCGAATCCTGGGTCTGTTCGCTAGCGGAACAGAAATGGCTACGGTGTTTGTCAGCAAGCAGTTTACGGTCGAATTTACCGTTAGGGTTACGTGGTAAGGGTTCATCAAGGGTGAGTATCGCCTGTGGCACCATGAAACTGGGAAGCTCGGTGCGACAACGGCTGAGTAGCAGGGAGGCAACTTCATCCAAGTCCGCTTTTGGGCTGGTAGCGAGTAACAAAATAGCCTGGCCCAACGTCGGATGGGCGATACCCAGTGCAACGGCATCGTCGACCAGCCCTGAGCTGTAAGCGATCTCTTCGATTTCGGCAGGACTGACCCGGTACCCCGAAGTCTTGATCATCTCATCCTGACGACCGACAAAATAGAGATAACCTTCGTCATCGCGTTTGGCGCTGTCGCCAGACCAGACTGCCAGCTCTTCAAAAACCAAACCCTGGGCGCGTTGCGGAATCGGCTTAAACCGCTCAGCGGTTCGTTCGGGATCGTTCCAGTAACCCTGGCTAACGAGCGGCCCGCGATGAACCAGTTCGCCAACCTCATTGGGCAGGCATTCACTGCCGTCGGGGCGCAGTATCAGCACTTCTGCGTTGGGTATCGCTTTACCGATTGAGCCAGGTTTACGGTCAACATCTTGAGGCGGCAGGTAGGTTGAACGAAACGCCTCGGTCAGGCCGTACATCAGATAAGGATCGGCCTGGGTAAAGGTGTTTTTTAGACGCTCGAGCAGGCTCTGGGGCATATGGCCGCCGGTATTGGCGAAGTAACGCACGGAGGCGGCGGCTTCGTCAGTCCATTTGAGGCTAGCGATCTGGTGCCACAGCGGCGGTACGGCAGTGATACCGGTAATGCGGTGTTTGACCACCTGCTTCATCACATCATTGGGCAGTAAGTAATCCAGTAATACACAGCAAGCACCGCTGGCAAAGGCGGTGGTGATCTGGCTTAGCCCTGCATCGAAACTCAATGGAAGTACGGCCAGAATACGATCCTGATCGTGATTGCCGATATAGCTCGAGACGCTCTGAGCACCCACCACCAGATTGCGATGCGATAACACCACCCCTTTCGGTTTGCCGGTGCTGCCCGAGGTGTAGAGGATCGCCGCCATATCAGCATCGGTTAGAGATAAAGGCGGGATCGCGGTGCCGCGCCTTAATAATTGATCCCAGCCGATCTGCTGGCAGGGTACGGGCTCATCTAAGGCAGGCGCATCGACCAACACCAACCAACGCAGGTCTTGTGTGTGGTGAAGTTCAGGCAGTAGTTGTTTCGCTCTAGCGCGGTTGGTGATCAGTATCCTGGCGTTTGAATCGGTTAAAATATGCCGGACCTGGGCAGGTTTTAATACCGGATTTATCGGAACAAAACAGCCGCCCGCAAGCGTGGTAGCAAACAGGCTGGAAATGCTTTCGGGTTGTTTTGGCAGTGAGATCGCCACCCTTGCTTGGGGTTCTAAATCGAGACT
>JBFFKD010000454.1:0-2549 GCA_041555595.1 Motiliproteus sp. | reverse complement strand
GCCGATTGCTGTCGGTAACAGAGCACTCTTGGGAGTCGAACCCGGAGTTGGGCCATTGAATTCACAATACCTAGCGTAAGACTGAGGACAGTCAAAAATGGCGCCTGTGTTACAACAATAACTGTGAGGTTTGTATTGAATTAGCAGTATCCACACACAAAAACGGCTCCCTAAGGAGCCGTTATAACATCACAGCTTAGCCCGCTATTTAGCCCCAAGCCCAGCACCAACCATGGTCTCGGTAATCTCCGGCAAAATCGACTCATCATCAATCGTCGACGGCATCGCGAACTGCTCCGAGTCGGCAATCTTGCGCAGGATCGCTCGCAGGATCTTACCCGAGCGGGTCTTGGGCAAACGCTGCACCACAACCGCTTTACGGAAGCAGGCCAGTGGGCCAACTTCAGCACGCACCATCGCCACCAACTCTTTTTCGAGATCAGCATCTTCGATCTCAACGCCCTGCTTGAGCACCACCAGACCAACCGGAACATGCCCTTTCATCTCGTCGGCGGCGGCGATCACGGCGCACTCGGCGACGGCAGGGTTCTTGGCGATCACCTCCTCCATCTCTCCGGTACTCAGACGGTGACCGGAGACATTGATCACATCGTCGGTGCGGCCGGTGATATAGACGTAGCCGTCCTTATCCTTAAAGCCACCGTCGCCGGTATGGTAGTAACCGGGGAACGCAGTCAGATAGGATTCCTGAAACCGTTGCGGATTCTGCCAGATGGTTTGCGCAACACCCGGTGGCATCGGCAACCGTGCGACGATATTACCGTGCTCGTCAGCAGCCAGTTCGTTACCTTCGTGGTCGACCACCTGGATATCGTAGCCGGGGACCGGCACACAGGTAGAGCCCAACCGGGTCGGCACGGGTTCGACACCCATCAGTGGTGCAGTCATCGGCCAACCGGTTTCGGTCTGCCACCAGTGATCGATCACCGGCACGCCGAGGATCTGGTCGAGCCAGCTGTACGTGGAGGAGTCGAGTTTCTCACCGGCGACGAACAACCAGCGCAGGCTCGACAGATCGTAATCTTTGCTCAGCGCCGCTTCCGGATCCTCCTTACGGATAGCACGGAAAGCCGTTGGGGCAGCAAACATCGAGTTGACCTTGTACTCTTCGATCACCCGCCAGAAGGCTCCGGCATCCGGACTGCGGATCGGCTTTCCTTCGTAGAAGACAGCACTGCAACCGCCCATCAACGGGCCGTAAACGATGAAGCTGTGACCCACCACCCAACCGATATCGGACGCGCCCCACCAGACATCACCGGCCTGCATGCCGTAGATGTTACGCAACGCATACATCAACGCCACTGCGTGGCTTCCATGATCACGAACAATACCTTTGGGTTTACCAGTGGTACCCGAGGTGTAGAGAATATATAGCGGGTGGGTCGACTCAACCGATACACAGTCAGCATCGCTGACCCCCTCCTGGAACGCCTGCCAGTCCAGATCACGCCCGGCAGTCATCGCCGCCTTAGCCATAGGCCGTTGCAACACCACGCAATGATCGGGCTTGTGTGCTGACAGTTCAAACGCTTGGTCGACCAGCGGTTTGTATTCGATCACTCGGTCAAATTCAATTCCGCAGGAGGCGGTGATCACCATCTTCGGCTCAGCATCATCGATCCGAATTGCCAGTTCGTTCGGAGCAAAGCCACCGAACACCACCGAGTGGATTGCGCCAATGCGAGCGCAGGCCAGCATTGCCACCGCCGCTTCAGGCACCATCGGCATATAGATCACGACCCGATCGCCCTTCTCTATTCCCTGAGCCTTGAGTGCCCCGGCGTAACGCTTAACATCGACCAGTAACTCGCGATAACTGATCGCACGCTTGGTATCAGTGCCGGGGGAGTCGTAATAGAGCGCCACCTGCTCCCCTCGTCCATTTTCAACATGATAGTCCAGCGCCAAATAACAGGTATTCAATTCACCGTCGGCAAACCAACGGTGGCTACCGTAGTCGGCTTCAGTCAAAATCTGGGTTGGCTTTTTAGTCCAACTGATCGCATCGGCCTGCTTGGCCCAGAAAGCTTCCTTGTCGGTCAGGGAAGCGTTGTACTCGTTGTGGTAACCCATACGGCAATCCTCTAATTATTTTTGTAAACACAATTCGGTGGTGACGCTGACTAATTTCTAGCAGTCTGTTTAATCACAGGCCACCAATTTTATCCATAACACTGTCGGGGATGGCGGTCTTGCCACCGTTGGCATAATCGACAAAGACGATAGAGTCACGCCCTTCGCACGCCACCTTTTGATGCTGGTGACTCACAATCCGATGCTCGATATTAAACCGCCCTTCACCGGCCTCAACCACCCGACAGCCAGCAGTGACACAATCCGGATATTCCAACGGTATCCGGTAACGGCAAGTGACCTCGGCCAAAATAGGTCCGACCTGATGCTGCTTCATGTAATCGATCGCACCAATATGCTCGAAACAAGCTATCCGGCAGGACTCGATCCACTTCAGATAGACCCGGTTATTAACATGCTGAAATGCGTCCATATCCCCCCACTGCACCGGT
>JBFFKD010000453.1:0-2555 GCA_041555595.1 Motiliproteus sp. | reverse complement strand
TGCTGCCCGGCTTCAGCCGAAGGCAGCGCCTGTAACAACATACCGGCAGCTTTGCGCTCACCGGAGCAGAGCATGATCCGGGTCGCCAGCTGCTCAGAATGGGCAAAGTACTGCTCCAGACAACCCGCCAAGGTCGGCTGATCCAACGGCACCACGCCCTGATAGCGCTGCCCCTGATCTGGCTCGATGGTTATCACCAATTGACCATGACCGATCAACTGCGGTAGCTCGTCAGAGGTCAGCGCTGCTTCCGCGTCGGCATCAAACCGGGCGATTCCGCGAAGATGATTCTGGCGGGTACATTCGGCCATCAGCATCGAAACCGCGCCATCACCGCGCGCCTGCAAACTGAGCCGTCCCTCAAACTTTAGCGTTGAGCTGAGCAACGATACGGCGGCCAGCATCTGGCCTACCAGCGACCGAATCGAAGTCGGGTAGTCGTGTCGATCCAGCGCATCGAGATAGCTCTGCTCGAGCCCAACCAACACCCCGCGCACATCGGCTTGGTCAAAGATAAAACGCTGTAACTGATCGGAACTGCTCATGACTGCAAATAACTCTCTGTAAGGTTTTAGCGGTAACAGGTTTAGCGATAGAAGCGCTTAGGAAAATTTTAGCCTCTCAGGGCGAACACGATTAACTCAGGCATCTAAATCGGCGCGCAGTGTAGCACGGTCGGTAGCAGGCAAGCAGTGCGCGCGCCGGCTGTTACTCGTTATGTTTCTCTTTGAAGCCTCGAATCTGACGCCGGCCTTTTTTGGTCGGACGACCACCGTCGACCAGCTGCCCGGCCCGAATCATCCGTCGCTGCTCGGTCGACTGCTGCCGCAGCTGCAGACTCTGCTCGGTCTCCTGGTACAACAACGCCGCCTCAGGCGCACCGCGGCGCTGATCCGATAGCTGAACTACCTCAACGGTTTTCTCATCCATACCCTGTCGGATCTGCAACAAAGCACCTACCTCGACCGTCTTGCTGACTTTGGCGCGAGCACCGTTGTAGTGCACCTTCCCCCCCTCGATCGCTTGCTTGGCGAGGGCTCGAGTCTTAAAGAAACGGGCGGCCCAAAGCCACTTATCCAGTCGGATTTTTGGATCCATATCGGTCATGCGGGTAATGGCCTATCGTCAAGAAAGAAGCACAATCACTTGGGTTTAATCTCATCAAAATGATGGATTGCTCGAAATTCATCGATCTGCCGTCCTGGTTGCTGGCTGTCGGGCTGAATGATCGATAACAGATGCCCGATGCCATAGTCACGCGCCGAGCGCAGCACCGCCAGACTATCATCGACCAATAAGGTTCGGCTTGGATCGAACGGTTCTGACTGGCGTAACAGCTCCCAGAAGGCTCGATCCTCTTTCGGCAGGCCAAAATCGTGTGAACACAGGATTCGATCGACATAACGATCCAAGCCGGTCTTTTCAAGCTTTAGCTGCAGGCTCTTCTGGTGTGCATTGGTGACGATCACCGAACGCAACCCCTGTTGTCGTAATGCCTGCAAAAAATCGGTGACATGTGGTCTGAACGCAACTTTGTCTACGATCTCGCGCTTCAACGCCTCCACATCAACCTTCAACTGTTCAGACCAATAATCGACACAGTACCAATTGAGCGTACCTTGCTCGAGCATGATCCGTTCGATCAACTGCTGTTTGGCGTGCTTGTGTTCCAGCCCATGCGTCTGAGCATAGCGAACCGGCAGATGCTCGAGCCAGAAATAGGTATCAAAATGCAGATCCAACAGGGTACCGTCCATGTCCAGCAATACGGTATCGATGGCATTCCAGTCCAGCATGCAGGTATTCTCAAGGTTACAAAAACACAGGTCATTAAAAAACAAACTGGAAAATTGCGTACGCAGTTCGATACTGCAGCAAGCCGATCTGATTCTAATGTTCAAAGTATGCCTTGATCGCAACGGCTTTTGAAGTTAGAACGGCAATGCCAAAACAGCACCTCAATCTGCTCGAGAGACTCTATGGATAGCGCCACCCTTCTGCCCCAGTTGATCCGCATCGCCCAAGAAGCCGGTGAGGTGATCATAAATATCTACAACCGAGCAGAATCGCTGCAGGTCGACTACAAGACCGACTCCACCCCTCTGACCGAAGCCGACCTGGCCGCACACACGCTGATCTGCGCGAGCCTCGAGCGATTAACTCCCGATATTCCGATCCTGTCAGAAGAGTCTGATCCAGAGCAGATCCGCGATCGTTTGAACTGGCAACGATACTGGCTGATCGATCCGCTAGACGGCACTAAGGAGTTCATCAAGCGTAACGGTGAATTCACCGTCAATATCGCTCTGATAGACCAGCACCGACCCATACTCGGTGTGGTGTATGCGCCCGCGATACATACCAGCTATGCAGGCTGCGTCAGGACCCAGACCGCCTTTAAATATGAAGGGAACGCTGCAGCCACACCCAAGCAGCCGATCAAGACCCGGTTACTCACGCCGTTTCGACCGCTGGCGCTGGTAGTCAGCCGCAGCCATCGAGATCCACGCATCGACGCCTACATCGATCAGATCAAGCAGCTAACACCGGTCTCA
>JBFFKD010000452.1:0-2565 GCA_041555595.1 Motiliproteus sp. | reverse complement strand
GGCGCGGTTGAGTTGTGCGGTCTGCAATTCACTGCTCAGGCGATCGCGATCCGCCGTGCTATGGGTCGAGTCGAGTTCGATGAGCACGTCACCCTGCTCGACCCGTTGGCCTTCACTGACATGGATCGCGCGAACGCTCCCGATTTCCAGCGGCTGAATGACTTTGACATGCCCACTGGGGATGATCTTGCCCTGGGCGGAGGCGACGATATCGACCTGTCCGACCACGGACCAGACCAGCGCGATCACAAAGAACGCCATGACCGCCCACAGAATGGCCCGGCCGATGGGCGACGGCGGGCGCTCCTGGATCTCCAGCGCGGCGGGTAGGAATTCAAGTTCATCGTGGGCGATATTTTGGTCACCGATGGTGCCTCGATCTTGCCAGGCTTGCAGCAACGCACGAAATGGATTCATCAGTTCGCGCCTTCGGTTTGAGGTTTCAGGTTTCTTGTTGGCGACTGACCGGGCTGTTGTCGGTTCGCTTGGCGGCGCGCGGCAGCGGTCGGCATATTCGATTGAAAACTGTTAAGCCGCGCGTATTCCCCGTTACTCTCTAGCAGCTGCTCGTGGTTACCACTCTCGATAATGCGTCCCTTGTCCATAACGATAATACGGTCGCACTGATGTACGGTGCTGAGACGGTGGGCGATGATAAACAGCGTACGGCCGCGACTGATGGCGGCCATGTTGTCCTGAATGATCCGCTCGGATTCATAATCGAGAGCACTGGTGGCCTCATCAAAGATCAATACTTTGGGATCGGAGATCAGCGCGCGGGCGATGGCGATGCGTTGGCGCTGGCCACCGGATAGATTGCAACCGTGTTCGCCAACCGGGCTGTCGTAGCCGTCGGTCAGCTCCAGAATAAATTCATGAGCACCAGCCAACTTGGCCGCATGCACCACCGCTTCCATCGGCAGACCGGGATTGGCCAGGGCGATGTTTTCACGAATGGAGCGGTTAAACAGGAAGTTCTCTTGCAGTACCACGCCGATATTGCGGCGCAACCAAGCGGTATCGACCATCGCCAGATCGACACCGTCGACCAGCACCCGCCCGGCCTCGGGAACATAGAGCCGCTGTACCAGCTTGGTCAGGGTGCTCTTACCGGAACCGGAGCGACCGACGATGCCTATCACCTCACCGGGTCGCACTTGCAGATCGACATTGTTGAGAACCTGTGGCCCATCAGGGCGATAGCGAAAGCCGACATGCTCAAAACTGATCGCGCCTTGCAGGGTTGGCAGGGTGCTGCGATTGGGGTTGTAACCGGGTTCACGCGGGGTGTTGAGGATATCTCCAAGACGCTTCAGAGAAATTCCAGCCTGCTGGAAATCCTGCCATAGCTGAACCAACTTAAGGATTGGTCCGGTAACGCGACCGGCGATCATGTTGAAGGCGATCAACTGGCCGACCGACAGCTCACCACCGATCACCAGATGCGCGCCCCACCAGATGATTCCTAGCGTGGTGAGTTTGCTGATAAAACCTGCAATCTGGTTGGCGATATTGTTGAGGTTGTGACCTCGGAAAGACGCGGTAACGTATTTGCTGAGCTGATCTTCCCAGCGCCGCTGCATCTGCGGCTCGACCGCCATCGCTTTGAGGGTTTCGATACCGGTGATAGATTCTACCAAGAACGCCTGATTTTCAGCCCCGTGTTTGAATTTTTGATCTAAGCGATGGCGCAGAATCGGAGTAATAAAAATCGACAATAGTGCATAGCAGGGCAAGGTCCCCAGCACGATCAGTGTCAAAGTGGGGCTGTAGTACCACATCACCGCAAAGAACACGAGGGTGAAGGAAAGGTCAATGATCAGTGTCAGCGCGGTCCCCGTGATGAAATTACGGATGGTCTCCAGTTCTCGTACCCGCGCCACACTCTGCCCCACCTGACGCGCTTCAAAGTAGGCTAACGGCAGTGCCATCAGGTGGTTAAATAACTTGGCCCCGAGCGCGACATCGACCCGGTTGGCGGTGTGGGCAAATAGATAATGACGCAGGCCGCCAATCGTGGCCTCAAATAAGGCCAGCACGAAGAAACCGAACGCCAGTACATCGAGAGTGGTGAAGCCCTGATGCACCAGCACTTTGTCCATCACCACCTGGAACAACAACGGCGTGGCCAACGCAAACAGTTGCAGGAAGAACGAGGCGACTATCACCTCACTGAAATGTTTGCGGTATTTGACCAGTGCGGGGATAAACCAGCTGAGATTAAAGGCCTGGTGTTTTTGGCTGTTGCCACCGCGCAGGGCAAGACGAATCAAATCCCCCGACCAGAGTGAGCAGAAAGCTTGTTGGTCCAGAGACTCAGGGGCTTGCCGATCCATTCGCTGAATCAGTATATGGGCCTCTTCCCCCGGCTTTGAGACTTTGGCGATGATGAAGTAGTTGCCATCGCGATCAGATCCGATTGCGGGCAATGTGTGATTTCGTAGCCGATCTTGCGATGTTGATAGGGTCCTGGCCCGAAACCCTAGGGCTTTGGCTGCCAGTAGCAGATCTCGAGTATTGAGAGGACTCTCGTCATGGCCGAACTGATGTTTGAGTTGCTCGGCC
>JBFFKD010000451.1:0-2578 GCA_041555595.1 Motiliproteus sp. | reverse complement strand
GTCGGTGGTTAAAAACTTGCCAAAAATAGTTTTTTTCGGTGCTTATTTGATGGCTATCGGTTCTGTCCGCTTTGGCTTGTCGGCGCCATGGTTTATGCTTGTGCGATTATTAGCGGCTTATCGATCATAAGTCCCAGTATCGGGCCTGAAATCACAGGAATGGATGTGAGATATCGCACAAAAATAGGTAATCATCTACTGGTGTTGGCCGTGTTGTTGGGGCTGATGCTGGGACTCGGTAGTGCTCAGGCGGCGCGGATTAGTGGTCTGTATAGTGCTGAATTGTTGGTCGCAGAGCAGTCGGTACAGGTTAACCCTAAACTGGCTAGCCTGGCGTTGCAGCAGGTGTTGGTTAAGGTCACGGGTCGACAAGACAGTACTGAGCAGGCGGCGATCGTCACCGGTCTGGCTGATCCCAGTCGTTATATTCAGCAGTTCAGCTATCAAAGCACCACCCAGACCATGGCAACCGATAATGGTCGCGAGGTATTGGCGCAGCGGTTGGTTATCGACTTTGAACCGATCCTGGTTAACGAGTTGTTAGCCAGCGCCGAGCTGCGACCTCTAGGAACCATTCGTCCGGGGGTGTTGGTGTGGATGATGGAGGAGCGTAACGGCGTGCGTGAGTTTTTGGGGGGTGATGAAGACCCGGCATTTGAGGCGATGACGCAGCGAGCGCGTGAACGCGGGCTTCCAATATTTCGACCGTTGCTGGATATGGACGACCAGAGGGCATTGCCAGTCGGTGATGCTTGGGGCTTCTACACTGACTCGATCAAAAGGGCCTCTGGCCGTTATCAGGCCGATTCGATTCTGGTTGGGCGGCTCTACCACAATGCTCAGGGCCAGTGGGCGAGCCAATGGCTATTACTGAAAGCCGACGGCCAAACTCAAAAGTTTGATGGAAGTGGCAGCGCAATACGCAATCATCTGGGCGTGGCGATCGACCAGGCTGCAGATCGATTGTTTGCCGATTTTGTCGCTCCGGCAGGCGCGCTCGATCCGGGCAATGTGCTGCTTGAGGTGGAAGCGGTGTCATCGATCGACACCTATTTTCAGATCCAGCAATTCTTACAAGAGCTGCCTACGGTGAAAGGGGTTAAAATACAGCAGCTTGAAGGTGACCGATTGATACTGTTGCTGGAGATCAACGGCAGTCTTAGTCAGGTTAGCGGTGCGATAGGTCTCAATAGCCATTTCAAACTTCAGCCTTCATATGGATATGACGGTTGGTTCAGCTACCGCTGGCAGCCATAGCGCGTCCAAGGACCTTTTTGATGACTGATTCCCAACGCTGGTTTGTTCTGTGCATCGTGCTAGTCGTATCGGCGCTGTTGTACCTGCTTGAACCGATATTGTTTCCGTTCTTGACCGGCATGCTACTGGCCTATATCGGCGACCCACTGACCGACCGGCTGGAGCGTAGTGGTTTGTCGCGTACCCTGTCGGTGACCGTCGTGTTCAGCATCCTGACATCGATGTTTGTGGTGATGATGTTGTTAATGATACCGCAGCTGGGGGCTCAGATTGATAACTTGGCTGGCCAGCTTCCGCTGCTATTCGATTGGATCAAGCTACAAGCTATTCCGATGCTGGAGCGATTGTCGGGGTTGGATATGTCCGATTTTGACGTTGACCGTATTCGTGAGTTAGTCACGCAACACGGTGGCAGCGGCGGCGATTTTCTGGCCGGAGCGCTGGGGCAGGCATCGAAATCGGGGTTGGCGTTGGTTGGCTGGCTGGTTAACTTGACCCTGATTCCGGTCGTGGCGTTTTATCTGTTGCGCGACTGGGATCGAATGATCGCTCAGGTCGGCGAGATGTTGCCGCGCAGTATCGAGCCCCGTGTCAGCCGCTGGGCACGTGAGTGCGACGAGGTGTTGGGGGCATTCATTAAAGGGCAGTTGTTGGTGATGCTCTGCCTGGGATTGTTTTATTCGATCGGGCTGGCGTTGGTGGGGCTCAAGCTGGCGTTGATTTTGGGGCTGTTGGCCGGGCTGGCCAGTATTGTTCCTTACATGGGTTTTATTATCGGTATCGGCGCGTCTTTGGTCGCGGCGATGTTGCAGTTTAACGAACTCTATTATCTGGCTTTGGTGGGGCTGGTGTTTGGTGCCGGCCAATTGCTCGAAGGGATGTTACTGACACCGGTGCTGGTAGGCGATAAAATCGGTCTTCATCCAGTGGCGGTGATCTTCGCCATTATGGCCGGTGGTCAGCTATTTGGCTTTACCGGCATATTGCTGGCATTGCCGGTGGCGGCGGTGATTATGGTGTTGTTGCGCCATCTGCATGAGGGCTATCGCGACAGTGAGCTGTATCATTCCGGTCATCGCTCGCCAGCTGTCGCAGATGAGCTAGATCCCGCCTTTGTTGCGGATCAGCTCTCTGAACAATCAAAGAATTAGTGCTATACCCGATGCCCCTATGACCCGTCCGATACAGCTGTCCTTCTCCGCCATACCGCAACAGCTAACACTCAGTGTTGGCCTGCGTGATGATGCGACCTTGGCAAACTTTTACAGTCACGATAATGAGTTGACAGTAAAGGCGGTCGAAGAGATGGCGAAGGGGCAGG
>JBFFKD010000450.1:0-2579 GCA_041555595.1 Motiliproteus sp. | reverse complement strand
GGCGCCCCCATCGTTATCGTTTTCGTGCTGATGGTTTTGCTGCTATTCAGCGCGGTGCCCATGGCTGCCTTGAATTTGGATAAAATGCAGCAGCTTGCAAGGCAGCAATATGGGCCTAAAGCTGAGCTTTCCGTACAACAATGGCGCAACCTTTTGCAGCGACTCGATGGTCAGTCAGAGAAGCAAAAACTTAAACAGATCAATAATTTTTTTAACAAGCGAATTCGCTTTGTTGATGATATTCAGGTCTGGAAGAGCAACGATTATTGGGCAACCCCGCTGGAAACATTGGCTAGAGCGCAAGGGGACTGTGAAGATTTCACCATCGCTAAATACAGCTCTCTATTACTGCTTGGAATCTCGACAGAAAAGCTACGGCTTACTTATGTTAAAGCTCGTCGAGGTGGGCCAACCAGCAAACTGACTCAAGCTCATATGGTGTTAGCTTATTACCCTGAGCCAGGTGCCGTTCCTCTTATTTTGGACAACTTGATCGGCCAAATACGGCCAGCACATCGTCGGCCTGACCTGACCCCGGTATATAGTTTCAACAGCGCCGGTCTCTGGGTGGATGGCGTCGCTAAAGCGGCCGTGAAAAACCCAGAAGCTCGACTATCAAGATGGCGTGATCTGCTGACGCGGATGCAGGCCGAAGGCTTGCAATGATACAGATAGACAGGAGGTGACGATGTCACTCTATAAACAGCTTTGGTTATCGATTATCGCGATGATGACGTTTGCATTTATCGGTAGTTTTGTTGTTAGTAATATATCGGCTAAAGCGTATCTCGAACAGCAGCTCCATCTGAAAAATATCGATAATGCTAACTCGTTGGCGTTGTCTTTGAGCAGTACTCAGTCGGATGACCCTGTAATGCTGGAGCTCTTTATTGCCGCACAATACGATTCCGGCCACTACCAGTTTATCCGGCTTGAGGACCCGCAGGGGCAGGTGCTGATTGAAAAGCATGATAGCCGACTCATTCAGGAAGCCCCCGCATGGTTGATGGCTATGTTTCCGATTAGTGCTGAACCAGGGGTTGCTCAGATTAGCAGTGGTTGGCAACAGCTGGGAACGCTAACCCTCAATAGTCATGCTCGTTTCGCTTATGCCGAATTGTGGAAAAGCAGTCAGCGGCTGCTGATCTATTTTATGCTAGCGGCGCTGTTGTGTGGATTGATAGGGTCTTGGTTGTTGAAGCTCATTACTCGCCCTCTGGATCGTACCGTCGATCTGGCTGAGGCGATCGGAGATCGGCGCTTTATCACCACCCCAGAGCCCAGGACGAGAGAGTTTCGGTCGGTGGTCAGGGCGATGAATCGTCTTTCCGAGCGGGTTAGAACCATGCTCGAAGATGAGTCCGCCAAGTTGGAGCGGTGGCGTCGGGATATGCAGCTCGATTCCATCACCGGTTTGATGAACCGTGAACCTTTTATGGATCAGCTAGGAGCCTTACTGCAGCGAGATGACGAGAGCTCGACCGGGGTATTGATGATGTTCCGGGTCAGTCGGCTGCAGGAACTCAACCGCAGTCAGGGACGGCAACAGATGGATACCGTGCTGATTCATCTGGGCAAGGCGCTGCAGGATCGCGAACAGGCCTTTGAGGGTGCCTTCAGCGCCCACCTCAACGGATCCGACTTTGCCTTGGCCGTGCCTGGTTATGACGACCTCGAAGCACTGATATCTCCGCTTTATCAGCAGCTGCAGAGCGTAGCGGATCAACAGGGTTTAACTGAGCCCCTGATGCTGCCCGCTGCCGCCGGCGTGTTCGATGACAATACCGAGCTTTCTGAACTGCTTCGCCTGGTGGATACCGAGTTGGCGCAGGCCGAGCAGAGCGGACAGCAGAGCGTTCGGACAGTCAATGAAGCCACAGTCACTAAGCCGAGTTCAACATTGAGTGAGTGGCAGGACAAGCTCGATCGGGCCCTGGTTGAAAGCCGTTTTGAACTAGAACCCTATCCTGTCATGGACTGCAACGGTGAGCTGCTGCACATGGAAGCACCAGTACGGCTGCTTTTAGGCGATGAGCGGCTCTCGGCCGGGCAGTTTATGCTGTGGCTTAAAAAGCTGAACTGGTGCACCCGGTTGGATCTGATCGTGGTCGAGCAGGCGTTGCAGTTGGCTGAAAATAGCGAGTCACCGATCTGTATCAACCTGTCGACCGAGCTGCTTTCGGATCGTGAAACCATGCTGAAAATTGCCGAGCGTTTGCAGCAAGCGCCCGAGTTGGCCAGCAAGCTCTGGCTGGAACTGCCTGAAGCCGGTATCTACCCCTATCTGGAAGGTTTCAGAACACTCTGTAGCCTGTTCAAACCCCTGGGTTGCCGAGTCGGGGTGGAGCACGTGGGCCCCAACGTCTCCCAGACCGGCTCGCTCCACGACCTAGGGCTGGATTATCTGAAAATCGATGGTGCTTTCGTTCAGCACATCGACCAACACTCGGGGAACCAGATCTTCCTGCGCGGGCTTTGCACCATCGCGCATTCTATCGGTCTGCTGGCCATCGCCGAGCAGGTGAATACTCAGGAGCAGTGGCAGACCCTCAAAGAGCTGGGAGTCGATGGCGGTACCG
>JBFFKD010000449.1:0-2583 GCA_041555595.1 Motiliproteus sp. | reverse complement strand
ATCTTCGGTGAACGGGTCGATACGAGAAGCGTCGTCATCCGGCAGCAAAATCATGTCGGACTCATTGATACCCTTCCATCCAGCGATAGAAGAACCGTCAAACATCTTGCCCTCTTCAAAGAAGTCTTCGTTGACTTCACTGGCAGGAATGGTCACGTGCTGCTCTTTACCCTTAGTGTCGGTAAAGCGCATATCAGCCCAACGGGCCTCACTCTCTTGGATCAGCTTCAGAGTCTTCTCTGACATATGATGTCTCCGATTTAACGTTCTGCACAGTCACTGTGCTCTGGATAATTCCACAACCGATTATTTGGTTACAATAAACGGTCAGGGCAAAATTCGGGTATTGATACCTGGCTTTGACAAAGCAATTGCCATGCCAACGCACCAAACCGCTACATCCCTGATTAACAGGGGGATAATATTGCACCAAAACAAACCATGCGCACCAATTAAGTGCACAAGCACCTACAGCTCACGCTTTTGGTGCACTGGCCGACCTGCAAGCATAGTGACTTCGCCCCTCAATTCAAGTGGAACAAATATTTACTGGGGCAAACGTGTTTTTCTGGCTGACTCGATCGCTAGCTGAGGTATAATGCCGGGTTTTTCCCCATCGGCCTACTCAAGGGCCATGCCCAAAATTGTACTGATTTTGGTGCTAAAACACAGAACTGAGGCAGAACCCCTTGTCAATCAAAGAGCTACGCAACATAGCAATCATCGCGCACGTCGACCACGGCAAAACTACGCTGGTCGACAAGCTGTTATCGCAATCCGGAACTCTGGACCGTCGTGATGAAGGCTCCGAGCGAATCATGGATTCCAACGATCAGGAGCGTGAGCGCGGCATTACGATCCTGGCCAAGAACACCGCCATCGAGTGGAACGGTTATCACATCAACATCGTCGACACACCGGGACACGCCGACTTTGGTGGTGAGGTTGAGCGAGTACTGTCGATGGTTGACTGCGTACTGCTACTGGTTGACGCCGTTGATGGCCCGATGCCACAAACTCGTTTCGTAACCCAAAAAGCATTCGCCCAAGGCCTCAAGCCGATCGTCGTGATCAACAAGATCGACCGTCCAGGCGCGCGTCCAGACTACGTCATGGATCAGGTATTTGATCTGTTCGACAACCTCGGCGCGACCGATGAGCAACTCGACTTCCCGGTTGTTTATGCCTCCGCTTTGAACGGCATCGCCGGTCTGGAACCCGATTCAATGGCCGATGATATGACGCCGTTGTTTGAGGCGATTATCGAGCACGTTAAACCACCAGTGATCGACGCTGAAGGCCCGTTTCAGATGCAGATCTCGGCACTGGACTACAACAGCTATCTGGGTGTTATCGGTGTTGGCCGGGTTACCCGCGGCAGCATCAACACCAACGCTCAGGTCAAGCTGATCGATATGCACGGCAACGTGCGTCCTGGCAAGATCCTCAAGATCATGGGCTACATGGGCCTAGAGCGGGTCGACGTTGAGACTGCCGAAGCGGGCAACATCGTCTGCGTTACCGGTATCGACAAGCTCGGCATCTCTGACACCCTATGCGATCCGGACAACGTTGAAGCGCTGCCGGCACTGAGCGTCGACGAGCCGACCGTTTCGATGACCTTCCAGGTCAACAACTCGCCGTTCGCAGGCCTCGATGGCAAATACGTAACCTCGCGTAACATCAAAGAGCGGCTCGAACGCGAACTGATCCACAACGTCGCACTGCGCGTCGAAGATGGTGACTCACCCGAGAAGTTCCAAGTATCAGGACGCGGTGAATTGCACCTGTCGGTACTGATCGAGACCATGCGTCGCGAAGGTTTCGAGCTAGGTGTTTCCCGTCCCGAAGTTATCCAGAAAGAGGTCGACGGCGAAATTCACGAGCCTTATGAAGAGGTGATGATCGACGTCGAAGAGCAGCACCAGGGCTCGATCATCGAAGAGCTGGGCAAGCGCAAAGGCGACATGACCAACATGGAAGTCGACGGTAAGGGCCGCGTTCGCCTGACCTTCGTTATTCCATCTCGCGGCATGATCGGCTTCCGCAGCCTATTCCTGACCATGACCTCGGGCACCGGTATCATGACCTCGATCTTCGATCACTACGGTCCGGTTAAAGAGGGTGACGTAGTCTCCCGCACCAACGGCGTACTGGTTTCGATGGTCTCGGGTAAAGCACTGGGTTACTCACTGTGGGCACTACAGGCACGCGGCCGCCTATGCATCGAACCCAACATCGACGTCTACGAAGGCATGCTGCTGGGCATCCACAGCCGTTCCAACGACCTGGCGGTTAACCCGATCAAGGGTAAGCAGCTGACCAACGTTCGGGCATCAGGCACCGACGAGAACATCCAGCTAACACCGCCCGTTCGCTTCACCCTGGAACAGGCGCTAGACTTTATCGAAGACGACGAGCTGGTTGAGGTTACCCCCAACCACATCCGTCTGCGTAAGAAGTTCCTCAAAGAGCACGAGCGCAAGCGCGCTGCTCGCGGCGGCTAACCCCCCGTATCGGCTCTAACCGCTGGCTGTTCACCCAACCAGCCCAAGAAACCCCGCCCTGGCGGGGTTTTTTATT
>JBFFKD010000448.1:0-2583 GCA_041555595.1 Motiliproteus sp. | reverse complement strand
CGGTCACAGGGCGTTAAGCGGTTGTTCGTGCTAACCACCCGTACCGCCCACTGGTTCCAGGAACGAGGCTTCGTCGCCATCGACCAGTCATCGCTGCCCGAAGGCAAACAGGCACTGTATAACCTGCAGCGTAATTCGAAGGTGTTTGAGAAGCGGCTGAGCTAGCGCTAACGCTCGGGGCAGCCGATCCTGTCAGCCAACATGGCTATCGGAGAGTAGAGGTTTCAACAGCATGTCCTCATTGAGTACATGCTCCTTTAGCCAGTTGCGGACAAAGGCGAGAACTTCGTAGGTAAGGATCGGTTTATCATCATCCATGTCGGATATAAACAGGTCGATCTCAGTCAGAAGCCGGCCATGCGATCGCTTATGCGCCTTTAAATCAGAGTATTGTAACCTCGCCATAATCGCCTCTTCCTCTCTGAAGTGAGACTGGGTGTAGATAACGAGATCACCCAGCACATCAGTGATAATTTGATGGCCATTACACTCTTTGTAAGCGCCAACTAACCGGTTATAGATTTCAAAAAGGACTTGGTGCTGGCTATCTATGGTTGAATGACCGAGATGAAACCGCTCTGACCAAACCAGAGGTAATGACTCTAGCGCTTTATCCGTTGGTAACATTATTCTGATCCCTGCCCTCGTCGTAGAATGATCAACCACCATACGTTGGATCAAAAAAATCATCAATGACCCGCATCAAAACGGAATTTATTGTATTAAAAACAAGGCCATTTAGTGACTAGATCGCAAGCTCAAGTGACGGCAACAGGGACACATAACGTAAACCGTGCCCCGCCAAGCGGGCTGTCTTCGATCGTTAACTGGCCGCCATAGCTGAGTATGATATCGCGCACCACCGACAGACCGATCCCCTGCCCCGCGACTTGGCTGTCGGCGCGGGTACCTCGCGCCAGAATGGCTTGGCGCAATTCGGGGGCGACACCGGCACCATCATCTTCGATCCGAACTAACAACTGATCGCCTTGCTGCAACGTCTCGACCTGCACCCGACCGCTACCGTACTTGAAGCCGTTGTCGATCAAGTTACCAAGCATCTCCATCAGGTCACGCTCATCGCCGATAAAATCCAGCTCGGCACCGACCACTGCGAACTGACCAAACCGATCGGGGTAGACCTTGGCCATCACCTGACCGATCCGCTCGGCGACCGGCTGAATCGGCACCCGCTGCAACAGCGTATGCGCCGATACGGATCCGGCTCGTCCTAATTGGTGGCTGATAATGGTATCCATCCGATCAACCTGCTGGCGTAGCTGCGGCGAGGCTGACGGGCCATCATCCCCCCCCAGCTCATTGCGCAGCACCGCCAACGGCGTTTTCAGGCTATGCGCCAGATCGTCCAGCGTATCGCGATAGCGCTGACGGCGGCAGCGCTCGGTATCGAGCAACAGATTGAGGTTGCGGGTCAGTGGCTGCACCTCTTGCGGGTAGTCGCCTTCGAGCTGGTGCTTATCACCGGTCTCGATCGCTTTGATATCACCGGCCAACTGCTGCAGGGGCTGCAAGCCCCAGTGCATCAACAACGCCTGCGCCGCCAGTAACAACAGCACCAGCAGCGCCAGGCCGCTCCACAGATGAATCCGAAAGCCGTTCAGCTCGGCCAGAAACCGTTGCGGTTGCTCCAGGGTGATGAACAGAAACTCGGTTACCTGACCGGTCTCCGTCTCCCATAACACCCGGTAACTGTAGAAAAACTGCCGTTGCTCGGATTGATCAAAGGCTAAGCGACCAAACGACGGTTCACCGACCGATGGCCAACGCTCGGATCGTTCGAGTTCGGGCGGCAACGATAGCGCCACTCCGAGGCTGGAGTTGGATCGCCACAAGAGCTGACCGTCAGGGTCGCTGATCACACCATAGACTCCGGAACCGGGCTGGCTGAATCGGACCTCCTGCAGGGTTGGCGGCATCCATAACTCGCCGCCTCCGGCTTCGGCGGCACCCAGCAGCACATAGGTCTGCAACTCCAGTCGTTCGCGTACCGTTTGCTCCAGACCACTGCTATAGGCCCGATCCAGCACCAGCGCCATCACCCCGATAATCAACGGCAGCAATAGACAGGAGGCCAGCCCGAGACGGGCATTGAGTGAACGGGGAAGCTGTGCCAGACGGCGCAACAACATCGGCTAACCGACCTCTGAGGGATCTGCCGCTCGATCAGCCACAAGCACGAAACGGTAGCCCTGGCCACGCTCGGTGGCGATCGGTTTGAGGCGGCCATCAGGGTCGAGCTTCTTACGCAGCCGGGTAACAAATACCTCGATCACGTTGCTGTCGCGGTCAAAATCCTGATCGTACAGATGCTCGGTCAGCTCGGTCTTAGAGACAACCCGACCGGCCTGATGGATCAGGTACTCCAGGGTGGCGTATTCGTAAGCGGTCAAATCAACCGGTTGCTGCTGAAGAAACACCTGCTTGGCGGCGGTATCGATCGCAAATTCGCCAAAACTAAATCTCGGGCTAGCCTGCCCGGCTGAACGCCGCAGCAGTGCGTTGACCCGCGCCAGCAGCTCCTCGATATGGAACGGTTTGGTCAGATAATCGTCGGCACCGGCT
>JBFFKD010000447.1:0-2588 GCA_041555595.1 Motiliproteus sp. | reverse complement strand
GTGGCCGTGTCCGGGGGCAGTGCTTATTTGTGTATCTATCTGTTTATGGAGCTGATCAGTCGGATCGGAATGACGCCGTTTGTGATCTATCGGATGGTGCTTGGGGTCGTGCTGTTGGGGCTCTATTTCAGCCTCTGAGCTGCTGTTGGACGCTATTGCAGTTTCCTTAGCTGCGGCGCTCGGCTAGAATCGGCACTAATTGAATTTATCGTAAAGGTCAGACCTTCAGATTATGCGGATCGGCGGATCGTTTAACTTACCCCAGCTTCCTCAGCAGTTGCCACAACGGCAGCCTGCGGCGCCGACCTCGGGTAGTAGCGATCACACCTCCTCCAATGCAAAACCCTCCAAGGCTGTCTCAGTGCCGCTGGTGGATTTTGCTGCTGAGTTCGCCAGGACTCGTGCCGGCCAGAGTGCAGGTACCGAAAGCTTCTATTCCACCGATCGTAGTCTGTCGCTTAAGGGGCAGGCTGCGATGGAAACCTACGTTACCAATGCTGGCTTTCAACTCGGTGGTGCCCAGTCGGAATGGGTTGGTGTTGATACTTTCGCCTAGTCATCAGGCCGATCAGCGTGGCCTCAGAACATTGATCATGAACTTCAGTCTCCTCGTTTTAAGTATTTTCGAACGGTTACGATCAGCAGGGCCTGTTGATGGCTGAGCAGTTGAGTGATTGGCTATCAGTCTGGCCGCAACGCAATGATGATATGGAGCGGGCGCAGGCGTTGGCTGGGATGCTGCAGCTGGAACTGCAATCCAGTGACCTGTTGCCGAGCCTGTTACCGTCCGAGCAATCGCTACTGTGTGTCGGTGAGGCGGGGTTGGCGTTACAACAGGGCGGTAGGAAAGCACCGGGGCCGGTGCGGGTCGATTTTCTTAGCGGAGCGGTGGCGCACCGGCGAGTGTTTGGTGGCGGAGCCGGGCAGCAGATTGCTAAAGCGATCGGAATTAAATCGGGGTTGCGACCGCAGGTGGCCGATCTGACCGCCGGGCTTGGCCGCGATAGCTTTGTACTGGCGTCGCTGGGCTGTCGGGTGCAGATGGTCGAGCGGACCCCAGTGGTCGGGTTGCTGCTTGAAGATGGCTTGGCCCGCGCCGCTGGCGATCCAGAGATCGGTGCCATTATTGATTCGATGTCGTTGTATCGAGGCGATGCGCTGGAGTGGTTGGCCGCTACAGATAGCCAGCCCGATGTGATCTATCTCGATCCGATGTTCCCGCATTCCAACAAGTCAGCACAGGTTAAAAAAGAGATGCTGCTGTTCCGTCAGTTGGTTGGTGACGATGCCGATGCGGCTGAGCTATTGGACGCGGCACTGCACAAAGCCCAGTACCGGGTGGTAGTGAAACGGCCTCGCAAAGCGCCGACCCTCGATACGCGCAAACCCAGCTACAGTTTGGAAGGCAAGTCAGGCCGGTTTGATATTTATACCCTCAAGGCTCTGCGTTAGGCGCTGTGATCGATCAATAGTGTGGCGGTGGCGGCTCGTCGGACGGGTTGCTCGATTGCTCCGGAGCGAACTGCTTGATCTGGCCGTTGATTATCTTAACCATTCGGGTCAGTCGTTCGATCTCGATCTGCTGGCTCGATAGCGCATCATTGAGTGCCTGAATGGTGTCATCCTGAAACGCGACCTGGGTCTGCAGGTCGATCAGCTGCTCTTCAATACTGCTCACTCAACTCTCCGGTTTGATTAAGTTGTTGAATATTGGTTTCATAATCGGTATACAAAGGGGTTCTCGTGTCTTTGCTCGGATCTATAGTAATGACCGTGAGAATCATTCGACATCGGGTTTGCCTAAAGGTGTTGAATACCCATCGTAACTCGAAGCCTTACCCCGCAGATATGATCGTGGGGCGTGACTGTTAATTATTGCAAATATTGAGAAGTTTATAATGAAAACAAAGACAATGTTACTAAGTGTTATCTATAGCGGTGTAGCCGCAGTGGCCGCCGGGTTTATCCTGAAAGCCGATATGGGGATCAATACAATGACAGTTGTGACGGTTTTCGTCCTCTGTCTAATCAGCAGCCTGCTGAGTGCTGCGTCGACCTCTGGATCATCCAGTACTGCTCCGGTTGCCAGCGGTGCAGAAGTGGTCTCCGCCAACGATGCCAACGACGACCGTGAAGGTGGTGTGGTTAAGTGGTTCAACGTCACCAAAGGATTTGGTTTTATCACCCGCGATCAGGGCGATGATGTCTTTGTTCATTTTCGCTCGATCCGTGGCAGTGGCCACCGTTCACTGGCCGAAGGTCAGCGCGTTAAGTTTGAAGTGGTAGAAAGCGATAAAGGGCTGCAGGCCGAAGACGTTTCGATCGTCGCCTAATTCAACGACCTGTTATCTCTAGCGCGACAGTATTGCTGTCGCGCTTTTTTTTTGTCTGGAGTATTTTCCGCCAGCGGAATGTCTAATGGGTGCGTTGTGGATCTGGATATCGGCAGCTGCGGGTCACATTTTTAAAATGATCAACTTTAAGCGGAATAAAGATTGACCTGGACCACTTTGATCTCTAATATGCGCTCCACGTTGATGCGGGGTGGAGCAGTCTGGTAGCTCGTCGGGCTCATAACCCGAAGGTCG
>JBFFKD010000446.1:0-2591 GCA_041555595.1 Motiliproteus sp. | reverse complement strand
TAAATAAAGCTATCCATAGGGGTGAAAAGTGGTCGTGTGGCAGGGTGGCGGTTAGGGGTTTAGTTGTCTAGAGCATAGCTTCAGCGTTTATCGTTGATCATATACGGACTAAGCCTATCGAGGCTTATGGTGGCGATTCAGTTTTACCCATTCGCATTATCTCTGTCGCTGTCTGGAGAAGGCTTACACCAGTGCTAAGTTGAACGCGCACTGATTCGGTTGGCTGCAGTCGTTAAAACAGGAGGGGTTCAAGTTTGGGTTGCGAGGCAGCGGCTAGAGCGCGAGGTAAGAAAACTATTGTTGAAGAGGAGCCTGATCAGGAAGCGCTAGAGCCGATCAAACAGACGGGCGGTGATTGTTCACAACATTGTTCACTCGCAGGTCGCATAAACTGATTGCGGCCCCTTGATAAATGGATAACTGGCCGAGGAGGGGAGGTTATCCGGGAATGTAGATGCCGCTATGGCGCAACGCTCGTACCATCAGATTATTGCTCTGCTCCTGGGTTTCGAGCGCCTCCTGATAGTGTTGCTGTTTGGCCTGTTGTGCAGCGGCGCTGGTGATGATCTTAGCTTGTTGACGTAGCTCGACGGTTGTTTTGTTGGCTTTGTGCTTGATTAGCAGGTCAACCAGCTTTACGTAACCTTGGTAGCGTTCCTTTTCGTAGATGTACTCATCTTTTGGAGAGGCGAAGTTGAGACTACGGATCAGGGTTTCCTGATTACGTAGGGTGGCGATCGCCGTTTTGATCACATCCATCGCCAGGTGCAGTTTGTGATGTGCCTCACTGAGCTGCTGTTGCTGTATCATGGTCTGGGCCGCTTGCTGCAGAATCTTGGCTTTGATTAGAATTGGATCGGTGTAGCCTTCACGCTGCTTCTCTTTGCCGATTCGGCCCAGGGCAGAGGATAATGCTTTCAGCGAACCTTGCAGTTGCTTGAGTTGTTCGGGGCGTGGCGGAGCGCCCTGATCATTGCTGCCGGCAAAAATGGGAAGACTAACCAAGGTGGTGAGTAAGAGCGTCGTTATCAGGCGAATATACATCGGTTCATCCTTGAACTTATTGGGAATAATCATTACAAATGATAGACCAAAGTTCTGCTTATTTTTTCACCATGACTATAAGACAAAGTCCTATTTTTAACGTCTTATCATTTTTTGATATCAATCTCTTTGTTGGCTTTGCTGCGTCGCAGCGAAACCTTTGGCTAGATTTGCAATCCAACGGGTTGTTATTACTAATAATTATTTTATTAACGGAGATAGGTTTATGCTAAAAAAACTACTACCGATGGGGTTGGCATTGTTAATGATGCCTTTGCTGGCGCTGTCAGTTCAGGCGGCAGAGTTTAAGCAGGGTGTGCATTACACTAAATTGCCGCAGGCGGTTCGAACTCAGAATCCGGCCAAGGTTGAGGTGGTGGAAGTGTTTGGGTACTGGTGCCCGCACTGCGACAAATTCGAGCGTTATCTCGGCCCATGGAAGCAGCAAAAACCCGACCATGTAGACTTTAAACACCTACCGATGATCTTCCGCCCCAACCAGACCGAGTTTGCCAAGGCCTATTATGTTGCTGAGGCGTTAGGTAAGACCGAGCAAGCACACCCAGCCCTGTTTAGCTTGATTCATCGTCAGCGAGGCTGGATCAATACCAAAGAGCAACTGGCGGAGTTCTTTGCCGGATATGGCGTTAACGAAGCCGACTTTAATAAAGCTTATGGCTCTTTCTCGATCAATAGTCAGCTGAACCTCAGTAAGAAGAAGGCGCGTGAATACGGCATCAAAGGCGTTCCTGCAATGGTGGTAAACGGCAAGTATCTGGTCAGCGCCCAAGGAGCCGGCAGTCAGAAGGCGATGCTCGATGTGGTTGACTATCTGGTGGCTCAAGAAAAATCTGCATTGAAGTAATTTCCCTCCCTCTGCCAGTGCCCTTTTTGCTAGGGCGCTGGTTTCTGTTCGTTTGTATCTGGCTTCTAAAGGGTTGGATCAGTAGCTTGGCGTTCAGCTTGAACCGTTGCAGGCGGACTAGTTAAGACCGTTAACCGGGAATGTCGATACCGCTGCGGCGGATCGCCTTTACCATTGTTCGATTACTCTGCTCTTGGGTTTCGAGAGCTGTTTGGTAATGTTGCTGCTTAGCCTGTTGAACTGCTGCATTGTTGATGATACGGGCTTGCTGGCGCAATTGCGCCGTTGCTGGATTAGCTTCGTGTTTGATCAATAGATCTAACATTTTGACGTAATCACGATAGCGCTGTTTCTCATAAATGTATTCATCCTGCGGCGAGGTAAAATTGAGCTTACGGATCAAGATTTCCTGATTTCGCAGCGTAGCTATTGCGGTTTTGATGACATCCACCGCCAAGTGTAACTTCTGGTCTGCCTCGCTGAACTGTTGCTGCTGGATCATGCTCAGGGCTGATTGTTGCAGCTCTTTCGATTTTTTTAAAACGGGATCGGTGTAGCCTTGGCGTTGTTTCTCTTTGCCAATTCGGTTCAGGGCTGACGATAGCTCTTTCAAGGAGCTTTGTAGCTGCTGGAGTGGTTCGGCGCCTGGAGGGGCCTCGCGATTATGGCCGGCGGCAAAAAT
>JBFFKD010000445.1:0-2605 GCA_041555595.1 Motiliproteus sp. | reverse complement strand
CCCCCTTAATCGCTGCTATTTACTACGCCGTGCAGTTTTGGCAGGCTGGAAAAAAGGTAACTACTGAGACGTAGAGGCTAACCGTGGTCATGTTGTAATAATGGCGTCGCTGAGTTGACTAAGCGTTCAGAAAATTCAAGCAGAACTGAGGATAACTGAGTACCTAAGCCCTGTGACTCGCACTCAGCCGGAACAACTAGGTCTGCTCATAAAGCTGCAAACCTAGCTAACAACAACTGGGGATTCTACGCGAGATAGACATGAACTGATCAGTGATCCTGGCGGGTCTGTCAGGGCACTTACGACCTCTAGCCGTTCTTCAATAGCTTGGGTTTCAGTGGCAATAAACTGAGCCGTTAGCTTGGCTACATCCCGGTAGAACGACAATTCGGCAGTGGCCACCACCAGAGCACAGAATTTCTCAACCCATTGGCCCAGATGTTCATCGATAAAATCACGTTGATACGCAATGATGTTGCCCACTGCACTCACATCACTGCGTTCCCAGGCTACGCTCTCGCGTCGGTTCAATTCAGCCATAAACTCCAGTTCGACAGCGATATGGTCTGGTATGCCATGGTAACTCGAGCTGAACTCCATGCCGGCCTCCTCAATAAAGTTTCGCACGGCTGTTGTGGCGTCACCCCAATAGGCTCCCTGTGACTCTATCTGGACTGATTCGTGAGGCGATATATGCCCCCCCGGACCAAGAAAAAGAGCCGTGAACTCTACCGCCAGCTCCTCCAATACTACTTTTTCCGGTTTAGTCCAAAAGCAACCATCCAGACTTATTCCCGCAGCCTCCAGTATTCTCTGCATATCGGGCGTCTGCAGGGTGCGCAACTGTTGTTGCGATAACTCCGACCGATAAATACTGGCCAGAAAGCCATATAGATGACTCACCTCCATGGCTGTCTCGGCCAGCTCGATCTGGGTAGCCTTTTGCATGTCACCGGCAAGTTTTATCATTGGTTACCACCTCCATTACTCTCTGGTTTTAAACCCGTGTGACTTTGACGACCGTATCCATCCAGCGCTGCTGGCCGTTGATCGGATCCGGAGAGTTGGCGATCGCCCAGTTGGGGTGTACGCCGTTGTCGGACCACCACTTGAGCTTGTAGTCTCGATCCCCTCGGTCATCGCTGCCCGCGTTGGGAGCACGACGATCAGAGGCGTAGCGTCCATAAGCCCAATGACCGCAGTGATGCGATACCGCCACCACTCCTGGCATGATCGCTTCGGTCAGTTGCGCCTTGGTCACGAACTCGCCAGTTGCCGATTTAACCTTGATCCGATCGCCGTCGAAGATCCCCCGCTCCTTGGCCGTAGCTGGGTTAATCCAGGCCGGATTGCTGTGATACACCTCGGCCAGGTATTTACAGTTCATGGTGCGCGAATGGGAGTGGGTCGCCACCTTGTAGGTGGTCAGATACAACTCATCCTGGCTCATCTTCTGATGCTCGGGAACAGCCATCCAGCTCGGCATCGGATCGAACCCCTTGGCCTTGAGAAGCGGCGACCAGAGTTCCAAATAACCGGACTTGTTGACCGCGTCCGGGGCAAAACCAGAGAACACACCGTGCGGCATGTTCTGCGCCACGTAGCTCTGAAAAGCCTTCTTGGTGGCGACATAGCCTTTCTTGGCATCGCCGTCACTTTTCGGTTTCCAGTACACCCCGGATTCCTTATCCAGCACCACTCCTTTGGCCTTGTAAACCGATTCGGCGACTGGGCGGTTGTAGACCTGCTGTTGCGGCTTGGCATCCTTATCGTGCCAGACGCCAACTTTCTTCATGTACTCGAAGCCACCCGCCTCCTTCACCCCTGGGGTGCTATCACAGGCCATGCGCACATAGTCCTCGTGGGAGGTGGCGTCCCCCATGTCTACATCGAGCCGTTTAGCAAGGTCGAACACCACATCAGAGAAATCACGAGCCTGGCCCATCGGCTTGGTGAAAGGTTGGCGAATATAGTACTCGGCCACCTGCGAGGGCGACACCATATCCTCGGCTGTCCAACGTTCGGTAAAGGGTGTATCTGGCAGGATCAGATCAGCGTACATGGTCGAATCGCCGTAGAACGGATCCACCGATACATAGAACGGAATCAACGTCTCATCCTTGAGGATATCGATATTTTCCTGCACATCGCCGTTGGCATAAGCCGGGGTATAACAGTAGGTGATATACATATCGGGGCGACCGTGGCTGCCATCCTTGATCATCTTCAGCACTTGGTGACTGACATGATGGGTCGGATAGGCTGCCTGCCCTGGGAAACCGTCGAAGATATCCAGTTTAGGTGTTTTCTTTGCTGGTTTGATCTTGGGGAAATTCCAGCCTGCACCAACGGCCTTCATCCGTGTCCCCGGCTTATCCATCTGCCCGGTCACCGCGCACAGCAGCTGCGCTGCTCGCTCGCCCTCGTTGCCGTTGTAATGGGCTACCAGTCCACGGTAGGAAACTAGCACAGCGGGTTTCTTGGTGGCGAACTCCTTGGCTAGGGCGACGATCTGCTTGGCCGGAACACCACTGATCTTCTCGGCCCAAGCTGGTGTATAGCCTTTTATGTGGGCCTTAATAGCCGAAACCTTTTGTGCCACGCT
>JBFFKD010000444.1:0-2636 GCA_041555595.1 Motiliproteus sp. | reverse complement strand
TATACCACAATCCATACAAAACATATTGTGAGCCATACGATGAAGGCGGCAACCAAGCGTCCTATTCTTAGGGATGGCCAATAGCTATAGATCGACAAAGCGGCGTACGCTATCTAACCGCGATCAAATCGTTGTCCAGCCCCACGAGCGCATAATAGCACTCAATCTCGTTAATCAACGGTACGCTAAACCAACCACTGAAACAGCTTCATAGCACCGACAATCCCACCCAAACACAGACCGCAGGCTAACAGAAGCTTAAGCGCTTTCATTTGAGTTTCTGACATCACCCTGCCCTCCCTCTTCGCCACAGCTAACCTGGTCGATCAGAAGCGCCGCACACAGCTTTCGAAGCTGGCTATCGTTGATTGAAGCCGAGGCAGTATTTAACAAACTACTACCGAACACATAACTGTAAAACAGATATGCACGGGCATAAGCATCCTCCTGATCGTCGACAAACTGGCTGTACAAGCCCGCTACCGAGTTCAACCGTTGCTCATCGACCTGCCGGACAGCGTCAGCGGCTTGGGCGTCAGTGTGCGCCCAATCTCGGATCGCAAGTTCAATCGCATTACCGCGTAGATTGGTATGATCCATATACAGTCGCAGCAGTTCATTTAATGTCTGCCGCGCGGGCTGTTGACTGCTGACCTGCCGCTGAATGATCTGGATCCGTCCCTCGCACCAGAAGGCCAACACCTGCGCCAATAGGTCTGAACGGTTTTTAAAATGCCAATAGAAGCTACCCTTGGTCACTTTCAGGCGTCTGGCCAACACTTCGACTTTGACACTGGCCATGCCGCCCTCAGCCAGGGCCAGCAGGGCCTCATGAATCCAGGCTTCGGGTTTGAGTTTTGAGTTCATATTGGTTATGCGACCTGAGCGTTCGATCTCGATTAAGATCGCAATGATACTGACTCGCTCCGACCGTCACCAGCCCCGAAACAATTACAACGACAAAGCGCGTCCGGCACCGTCTGGAATCGCTAAGCTCTGATGCTGCCGTGCCATCGACTGCAGTTGATCCAGTGCCGGCGGCGGAAACGGACAGCTACGTCCGCTATTGAGATCGACATGCACCATGATCAGCTCATTGGTCGCCGCCAGAAAACCTTCGTCAGTGCTAAACATCTGGTGAAAGATACGTAATTTCTTGGCATCGAACTCGAGCAGTTGAGTCGTGCAATTGATCGGCACACCTTGCTTCAACTCGCGTTTATAGGTCACATTCATATCGACCACAAACAGCGACTGCCGGGTATCGCGGGTGTACTCGGGACCAAGCCCCAAATTGGAATTAAAAATATCGGTCGCCTGGTCGAAAGCCAGTACGTAGTAGGCCACATTCATATGGCCGTTAAAATCGATCCACTCCGGCTGAACGCAGGACTGATAGCCGCAAAAAGGTACGCGAGCATCCATATCCACTCCCCATTTTTGTTGTTATTGGAAAGGCTGACCCTAGACAATAAAACTATCGAAAAAGGAGTACCAGTAAAAGATGGCTACCAGATAGCACCAATTCGACCGAATCAGCTCCAGACTCACCCTGATTGCGTCACCATCAAGCCCTCATATCAGGGTTTGACTGCCACCAGCTTGGCCCGTAATACCGTCAACGACGCTTTTAATTTTCGGGCGTTCGCCGCCCCCAAGCGCAGCATCTGCTTATCGATGGCAGACAGCGCCTGTAGTTTCGGATCAGCAAAGGTATACATCACCGAAGGCTGTTCCAGCGCCATCGGCTTGGCCACAACCGGGCTGTTTAACAATTGATCAACCGCCATCAAAACCCGATCATGAAACGCTTTACGCGGATAACCCAACTCTGCGTAAGCGCGCTGCATCAGTGGATAATAGTTCAGATAAAGATCCAGCCATTGCTGCGAATCGATGCTCGCCAGCAGCTCCACATACGCGTTATAGCGACTGTGATTATAGCCATCCAACCATAGCGCCAGACCTTTCTTGGAAACCTTGAATTTATCTTTCATCGGCAGCAATAAAGCGTGCTTACGGGGGATCCTCCCCTCGGCCATATTATCGATCGTCACCACTAGCTTGCGAATCAACTCCTCATCGATCAGCCAGTCGGCCAGCGATGAGCCGGGAGCCAACAACAACAATGCCGAACGAAACGGCCCATCACTCTGATTCAAACGGGACAAGCTAGCGTGCCTGGGGCTATCGCTAGTTTGATCGAGAGGCCTTAGCGGTGTAGGTTGCTTCACCACAGTAGCGATGTTGTTCTGCGCTACCGACGGAATCGGTGAGCTAGACTGCAGCGGCGGTTGAGCGGTAGCACTATCATCGATGACCGTATCGGTAGTCATCTGCGCAGCAGGGTGAACCTGTATGGGTTGCTTAGTATCGCCCAACAATAGATAACCCACACCCGCCACCAACAACAGCGCTACGACCAGTAATAACAGCTGGATTAACGCGACCCCCTGTATCAATGGTTTGGGATCTAATGTCATGAACACTCCTGGCCTCAGGCCATCGAATAAGGCAATTAAAAATAGCATAGTTGAGGCGGTTAGCAGCGACCAGTGCTTTATCGGCCCACTTTCTAGTTAGTTTGCAGCAAAAAAAACCCGCAATGGCCAAGCCATTGCGGGTTTAGATCGATG
>JBFFKD010000443.1:0-2644 GCA_041555595.1 Motiliproteus sp. | reverse complement strand
GGGGTCACCAATCGGCTGGAATTTGAGCTAAAACTGCCTTATGTCTGGCGTCATGAAGAAAACTCCACTGTGATTGCAGACCCTGCAGATACGTCGATTTCGAACACCTTAAGTAGTGATGATTTTGGTGATGTGGAACTGGCGATGCATTACCAGTGGAATAATGGCTTGGATGGCTGGCCGTTTTTCATCCTCAACGGCCGGTTAAAATTGACCAATGCTGATGGCCCTTTTGATGTTGCGCGTGATGCTGATGGTAATGCCCTAGAGCTATCAACGGGTAGTGGATTTTATTCGTTCGAGCCCAGTATCACCGCTCTGTATCCCTCTGCTCCAGCCGTTTTTTTCGGCAATATCGGATATCTGGTCAATATAGAAGATGATGTTAATACCACACTGCGAAGTAGCGATGGTGCACCTATTCCCGTTGGTCTGGTTGACCCTGGTGACGCATTCCGGCTTAGTTTCGGTATGGCCTACTCGATCAATGAGCGCGCATCGTTCACGGTCGGCTTTAAGAATGACTGGATCCAGGCGACCGAAACTCAGATCAACGGTACTAAGCAGAAAGACTCTAAGCTCAATATTGGGTCGATGCTACTGGGCTATTCCTTCCAATTAACCCCCAAGAAGAGTATTAACTTGAATCTGGAGTTTGGTATCACCGATGATGCGCCGGACATGTCGATCACGCTCAGGATGCCTTTCACCACAGACCCTTTTTGGCAGTAACTATGATTCGTATCTATAACAAAAACGCCCGTAAGTTAGCGGGCGTTTAGTTTTGGACAGGTTTTTATAATCTTTCTAACTCGACTCTTACTATCTATTTAAACATCCCTCCGGCGATCTGGCTTATGGCCGCTCTGCGAGACGTCTCTCGGGCACTTTTTACATTTTGAATATCGATTTTGATAGCCAGTTGTTGGCGAATCTTCAGGCCGGAGGCATTACTGACTACCGCGCTGATGATTGCGTCTTGGGTTAGCTTATGTAGCGCTGCAGTGAACCCTTTGCTGTTACTGATGACGAGCCCGCTAAATCCTCCTGCATCGTTAATACCTTGTAAATTGACATCCACAGGGGTCAGGTCCGATAGAGATCTTTCCGGTCCAATCAATACGGCGTTACTGATAGGTGCGCTCTGCGGCTGTGATGTGATTGTTGCTGAGCTGGGTGCATTCATTGTTGTTGAGGGTGTTGGTGTTGCTTGTGTTGTCATCGCTGCTTGCGATGAGCTAGCTGGCGGCGGAGTGTAGATGGTTGCGGTCGGGTTCGATCCCGCCGTTGCCATCGCAATGCTCGGTTGATCGGGTGTTGTTTGCACTATTGGATTTTCGATTATAGGCGCTGCTGTCGATACAGGGCTTTGGTAGCGAGCTGATTGTGGAGAGGGCACTGCAGTCGGTAGTGGCGCCGGAACAGTGGGCTGTAAAGCCGAGGGAGTTCCTGTTGCTGGCGTCGCTCCGGCCGCAGGCCCTGCAACAGTCGCCGTTGCGGCTTCGGATTGAGTAAGAGAACTCTGTCGTTGTTGTTTTTGAACCGAAACATTCTGAGTTAAAGCGGCTATTACCTCGTTGGCTGACGCTAGATTAACTAGTATCTGAGACACAATCTCAGCCCCGGCAGAGGTGATATTAAAGACGGTCTCCAATTTAATACTGTCGATCATGGTGCTGAGAGTGGCGCCAAATTTAAGCTCCATCCCGCCGAATGAAAAACCGCCACGCATCTCCGATAGATCCTCTAGTTCAATGACCTCCAAACCTACATAAGATGTGTCCTGTTGTAGGGTCGAGGTAGGCTGGGGCATCAAAGCTGGGTAGATAAGCGGTTGCATCTCCGCGCGTGTTGGCACGGTAATAAGTAGCCAAGAACACAGCATTAGGGCTGATAATTTTATCGTCTTTTTGGCTGTCCATTTCATCGCTATTTACCCAGCTCATTACTGCTCGGGAGATTGATCAACATGGAGCCGAGTCCTGCTCGACTAACTCCTTGTTCCAGAGGAGAACGAGGGCGTATACGCCAGTCTCGATCGCTGTTGAAGTTTTGCTTGGCGATCTCGATATGGGATCGGGCACCGAGAATCGCGCCGTTCCAGATTGTCTCGAAGTAGGCCCTTGGTACCACCACTGAACCAATCGCAGGATCCGCGATCAGGACATGGTTATTATCTAAACCTTTGATGACTACGAAGTGACGGTAGCCTTGAGTATTTAGCAAAGTGATACCAGGCATACCGATCTTAATCAGTTTATCGAGACTGATTTTGAAACCATCGGTGCGAAACCCCCGGCCATCCAGGTAACGTTTCATATCTAGCATTGAAAAGCCGTTCTGTTGGATCTTGGCACGGTCGCCAACCTTGATCATCGCCTGGAAGACATCTTCTTCGCCGGTTGGCGTGTTGTAGTGATAAGTCAGCAGGGTCGCTACGGCTGCGGAGCCGCAACTGAAATCATACTTTTGCCGAATGACTGAATCCCAGCGCATCTCTTGTAGGCTTTTGGACTGGAGGTTAAAGGTGCCAAAGGGGTTGGATATGTTGATGGCGCCGGCGCGGGCCGTTGTAAGTGTGGTAGCCAAACCTAGCAAGCATACCATCAACACTAATATGCTGGTCATGAGCTTCATTGCTGTC
>JBFFKD010000442.1:0-2645 GCA_041555595.1 Motiliproteus sp. | reverse complement strand
GTGAACACTTTTTTGTGTGCGCCTGGCATTTACTGTGCAATCGTATGATTACCTTGATTGACTTTATTTAAATATAAAAACAATAGGTTACGTTTTAATAAGTACTGGTTCTACACAGTTGGCATCAAATTAGCTCTACAAAGCTAGTGGGCCAGTAGGGGGTGATTCAATCCATCGGCCCGAGTCCTTCTCTTTTCTACAATAACAACAAGAAAGGAAGGCGCTATGTCGCTGACTTTGGAAAATATACATCAGGTTGTGGATGGCCAGGAGCACATTCGCAACGTCAATATCAATTTTGAGCCTGGCTCTTTTAATGTCTTACTCGGCCGTACGCTGGCGGGCAAAACTTCGCTGATGCGCTTGATGGCGGGTCTGGACCAACCGTCGCAAGGGCGGATCTGGATGGATGGTGCGGATGTCACCGGTATACCAGTGCAAAAACGCAACCTCTCCATGGTCTATCAGCAGTTTATTAACTACCCGAATCTGACCGTTCGCGAAAATATTTCCTCGCCGTTACGGCTGGCCCGGTTCAAGCAAGCCGAGATCGACAAACGGGTCAAGGAGACTGCGGCGATGCTGCATATCGAGCCCTATCTAGACTGCTATCCGCTGGCACTGTCGGGAGGGCAGCAGCAGCGTACTGCGATGGCGCGGGCTTTGGTCAAAGATTGCGGCCTTATCCTGTTCGATGAACCTCTGGTCAATCTCGATTACAAGCTGCGCGAAGCACTTCGACAGGAGCTGCGGGAGCTGTTTAAGGCCCGTAATACCATCGCGGTCTATGCCACCACTGAGCCCAATGAAGCGTTGGCACTGGGTGGTACCACCACGCTGCTGCACCAGGGGCGAGTCATTCAGAGTGGGCTGGCGGCTGACGTTTACAGAAACCCTGTCAGTGTCGATGCCGCTGAACTGTTCAGTGAACCTCCCATTAACCTGATTCGAGGTAGAGTGACTGACAGTGAAGTGACCTTTGATGATGCCGTTCACTTTCCGCTAAATCAGGATCTGCGCGGACTGGAAATGGGTGAGTATCACTTCGGGGTGCGCCCCAGTCATATAGGCTTTGTCCCGCGTAACGATGATGACCTTGAACTGTCGATGCAGGTCGAGCTGGCTGAGATCAGTGGTTCTGAGACGTTCATGCACGTTAAAAATTCTCACTTCAATCTGGTTTTGCACCTCTCTGGTGTACATGAGTATCGCACCGACACGTCGATCAAAGTTTATCTGCCGACCCACCGACTGTTTGCTTTCGGCTTGGATGGCGCGTTGATCCAAGCATCTTCTCATGCGCTTAACAGGTAATTGATAATGGCTGAGATACATCTGAAATCGCTGGCTCACAGCTACAGTAAGAACCCTGTAAGACCTGAGGATTATGCCATCCGGGAGATGGATCATGTCTGGGATCAGGGCGGTGCTTACGCGCTGCTAGGGCCATCGGGTTGTGGTAAAAGCACCCTGCTTAACATCATCTCCGGGTTGCTATCACCCTCTGACGGGGAGGTGTTGTTCGACAACGTCAAGGTCAATGACATCCCTCCTGAAGACCGTAATATCGCTCAGGTCTTTCAGTTCCCGGTCGTCTACGACTCGATGAGCGTATTTGATAACCTGGCGTTTCCGCTACGAAATATGAAGGTGCCCGAGGCAAAGGTCATCGCTAAGGTCAATGAAGTCGCAGAAATTCTTGAGCTGCACCCAGTATTGCAGCGCAGGGCCAAGAATCTGACAGCGGATGAAAAACAGAAGGTCTCCATGGGGCGTGGGTTAGTCCGCGATGATGTTTCCGCGATCCTGTTTGACGAACCGCTGACAGTGATCGATCCGCATTTGAAATGGAAACTACGACGCAAACTTAAACAGATCCATGAACAGTTCAATATCACCATGGTTTACGTTACCCATGATCAGCTAGAAGCCTCCACCTTTGCCGATAAAATCGCGGTGATGTATGACGGCCAGATTGTTCAGTTCGGTACCCCTCGGGAGTTGTTCGAGCGACCGAACCACACGTTTGTCGGTTATTTTATCGGCAGTCCCGGGATGAATCTGAGCAAGGTTAAGCGTTGTCCCGGAGGGGTGCAGTTTGCGAGCCTTAACATGCCGCTCAGTGACGAGCTTAATAAGCTGCTCGAGGATATCCCCAGTGATAACCTGAAAATCGGCATTCGCCCGGAGTTCGTCCATGTCTGGGACACTCCGGTAGACGATGGCTACGAATGCGATCTGGTTCATGTTGAAGACCTGGGAACCTATAAAATCCTCACGCTTCGTTTGGGCGGTTGGGATCTGAAAGCGCGCGTTGATGAAGATCATAGGGTCTCCGGCAACACAGCGTGGGTCAGCTTTCCTGCGCAATGGCTCAAGTTGTACGTTGACGAGTACTTGGTTGAAGAGCGGGTTGATGAGCTAGTTGACGCGCAGGAAGCGGAGTCAGGCGTATGAAGAAAGTACAAAATAACAGAGCCTGGTTCCTGGTCTTACCAGTATTTTTGTTGGTGGCGTTTTCCGCCATCGTGCCGCTGATGACGGTGGTGAACTATTCGGTACAGGATATTTTTGATTCGAACAACGCCTACTTCGTCGGTGCCGAGTGGTATCGCGAAATATTACGTGATCCGCGTTTGCACGAT
>JBFFKD010000441.1:0-2648 GCA_041555595.1 Motiliproteus sp. | reverse complement strand
GATCTGACAGGGCTGGCTTGGTCTGAATTAAAACCGCGCTATGCCCTGGCGTTTGAGCAAACCTTAAGTAGTACGCTTGGACACTCTACTGCTGGGCTGCCGGAGTAGCGCCGAGTTCGCGTTGAGCGTAATCATTCCAGGTGTCGGCCGCCCGTTGTGCGGATGTCTGGTGCTTTTCCATCGCAGCATTTTGTTTATCGACGAAACTCTGCAGGCAGTTACGGTATTGGTCGACCTGTTGCTCGAACTGTTGCCGATCGAGATCAGTAACGAACTCCAGCGGTTTAACCGGCGCTCTGCAATCATGGGCTTCGGCGAAAAAATGAGCGTGGGCTGCCGATGATAACAGGCCGCTGATAAGTAGGGAGGCGATGAAATAGAGACGGGGCATGGTGAAGATCCTAATAGAGTATGGGTTGAATCTATGCTGCTGCATCGGAGCCGTCAAGCGGCTCGGTTCAGGGCGGTCGGTTTAACCAAAATGTCTGAATAAGATTAATAGTCGGTCTAATGTTGATGAATCAAAAGATAGTGGATCACATTGGCGCTTGAGAGGGGGTGACTATACTTTAATGATGCATCGGATTCAGTAGCCGGTGCGACTAGAGATTGTCGTTAGTTTGAGCAGAAGTCCCCGGAGGGATCCCCGATGAGCGAGCAAACTGATCTATTAAAGCATGACGCTGAGCTAATTTTGAGTTTGTACGGTAACGAACAGGCGACCAAAGATCGGTTGTCTAATATTGAATCGCAGTTGAGCCGTGAGGGGGAAGATACCCACCAGCTGCACCAGCAAGTAGATCGTCTTAATTTGTCGCAGAATCCGACCCAGTACCGCTGCAGTTATCACCTTTATGACTCGATGTTCGCCATCCCAACCGAGATGTTACCACTGAGCATTCGCTGATTCGACTTGGCTCTATTGACCGGTTAATCAAAAAGAGCCTCCCAAGAGAGGCTCTTTTTGTGCTTATCCCGTCCTAAATAACGTGGGTCGGTTACAGCCCCAGTTTTTCAGCGACGTAGTCAGCGTCCTTATCACCCCGACCCGATAGGTTGACCAGGATGGTCTGATCGGCAGGCAGTTCTGCTGCCAGCTTCATCGCGTAAGCGACCGCATGCGCGCTTTCCAGTGCCGGTACGATCCCTTCGCGACGCGATAGGGTCATAAACGCATCCAGGCACTCTTGATCGGTGATCGCAGCGTAGTTGACCCGCTCGATATCTTTGAGGTAACAGTGCTGTGGCCCGACACCGGGGTAGTCCAGCCCTGATGCGATCGAGTGAACCGGCAGCGGTTCACCGTTCTCATCCTGCAACAGGTAGCAGTTGAAGCCGTGAATCGCACCTGCTGTGCCCAGCGTCAAGGTGGCAGAGTGCTGGTTGGTATCGAGTCCTTTACCAGCCGGCTCGACGCCGTATATGTTAACACTCTCGTCGTTGAGAAATGCGGTGAACAGGCCGATGGCGTTGGAGCCCCCGCCGACGCAGGCCATGATGTGGTCAGGTAGTTTGCCTGTCTGTTCCTGAAATTGGATCCGTGCTTCATCGCCAATGATGCTTTGGAAGTCGCGTACCATCATCGGGAATGGATGCGGCCCCACCACTGAACCGATGGCGTAGAAGTAGTTGACCGGATCTTTGAGATAATCCTCAAAAGCGCTGTCGACCGCGTCTTTGAGGGTCGCAGTGCCACGGGTTACCGGGATCACCTTGCAGCCAAGAATTTTCATCTTGGTGACGTTGGGGTGCTCTTTCTCGATATCGACCTGTCCCATATGGATCTCGCAATCGATCCCGACCAATGCGCAGGCGGTAGCCAGCGCTACGCCGTGCTGGCCGGCACCGGTCTCGGCCAGAACCTTGGTCTTACCCATATGTTTGGCCAGCAGCGCCTCACCCAGGCAGTGATTTATCTTGTGGGCTCCGGTGTGGTTCAGGTCTTCGCGTTTGAGATAGATCTGAGCGCCGCCGCAAAGCGCAGTTAGCCGTTTGGCAAAGTAGAGAGGACTGGGGCGACCGACGTAGTATTTGTACAGATCCATCAACTCGGTACGGTAAGCCTCGGTGTCTTTGATCTCATGATAGGCACGATTGATATCGTCCATGATCGCTTTCAGTTCAGGTGGGATGATCTGTCCACCGTGGTTGCCGAAATAACCCTGTGTATCGGGCATCGGGGCAAAATCAAACTGGCTCATGCAGTCTCCTTGATTTAACAGCGTTTATGGCAAATTTAATCCTTATCATACAGCGCTATAATGTGGCTGCAAGGAGTTCAAACGAAGGCTATAACGAGCATTTATGAACCTGTTTTCGTGCTACTCTGCGGTTTATTATTCGCCCTATTTCTGGATCGATTTTTAGCTATGACAGGATCCCATCCGAGTTGAAACGGTTATCTCATCAAGCACAGTCAGTGACTCCGCGATCTGCATCACAGCAAGTGCCGTCAGGGGCGTTGGTCTTAGGTAAAAAAGAGCCATTGCCGTTCGATGAGTTGAAATTGGCGGTCGGTGAACGGGTACGGTTAGAGACGGTCAGTCAGCGTGGCCGTTATAGTGTCCGTTATCTGGGTGCCTACCCAGACCGTTGTCTGATGGTTTCGGTACCGGTTATTCATGGTAATTCGGTCACCCTTAAAGAGG
>JBFFKD010000440.1:0-2659 GCA_041555595.1 Motiliproteus sp. | reverse complement strand
CCAGCGGGCATGATGGTTGCCTCAGTAGCAGCCGAGCGAGGCCACAAGGTGACGCTGTTTGAATCGCGCACCACGCTGGGTGGCGAGTTCGAAATTGCCGGACGGGTTCCGGGTAAAGAAGAGTTCTTCGAAACGCTGCGTTACTACGAGAAGCGTTTTGAAAACGCGGGTGTTGAAGTCCGCCTAGGCCAGGCTGCAACCAAGGATCAGCTGCTGTCCGAGGGCTATGACGACGTTGTAGTCGCGACTGGTGTTCGTCCATGGACGCCGCCGATTCCTGGCGTTGAAAATGTCGACTACCTTGATTATCTGGATGTGCTTGAGCACGGCAAACCGGTTGGCAAGCGGGTGGCCATCATCGGTGCTGGTCCCATCGGTTTTGACGTGGCCGAGTACTTAACCGAGTCTGACGAGCATGTTCACCAGGGCAAGGAAGGCTTTATGGCCGAGTGGGGAGTCGACTCACGTTTTGATACCCGTGGTGGCCTGACCGAGCCTACTCCGGTGCCTGCCGTTGATCGTCAGATCTATCTGTTTGAAGTGCGTGATATGAAAGTCGGTTCTGAATTGAGCAAGACGACCGGCTGGATCCACCGTGAAGTACTCAAGAAACGTAATGTCGTCATGTGGGGCGGCGTTAGCTTCGATCAGGTCAGCAGCGACCGTATTCAGCTTCAGCACCAAGGTGAAGAGAAGGTTATCGAGATCGACACCGTTATTGTCTGTGCCGGTCAGCGCGCTCGTGATGATTTGGCTCAAGAGCTTGAGAGCACTGGTATCAATGTACACCGTATCGGTGCAGCCAGGGATGCACGCGGAATGGACGCCAAGTTGGCCTTTGCTGAGGGACTGGAGCTGGCTCGTACGATCTGATCCACTACCTTGTTAATGATCTAAACCCAGATCATTGAACAATTTTGTTGCCTAACAGGGGTGACTTAATAGGGCGGGAGCAATCCCGCCTTTTTTTATATGCCATCAGCGGTTTAAAGTGTTAAGTGATAGGAGGTAAGCATGTCCAATGATCGCTATTTCGACAGTCCTCGTTGTGACTGTGCAGCTGTCGAACCCGCACGTGGTTTTGTAGAGGTCGCCGATGAGCCTCGCCATTATCCGCGTTTTGAAAATGACCATGCCCGAGTCTACGATGTTCGCTTCAAGCCAGGTGAGTCTTCTCTGTATCACCGCCATAGCGTTAACACCCTTTATGTGACGGTTTACGCAACTCAGGTTTTTGACCAAACCTACGGGGATGAACACGGAGTCACTCATCAATTACCGGCTGGGTTGTGTGGTTGTCGTCCCCATGGCCGTGAACCCTTAATTCATAGGGTTCGTAATGATGGAGAAGGATTGATGCAGATGATTGGTGCCGAGTACAAAACGGCCCCAAATACGCTAGCAGATCAGCCGCTAAAGGCACCTTTTCACACCTTGGTTGACGATCCGTTCAAAGGTGAGTCAATCCGTTGTTATCAAATTGACCTACCGCCAGGGGCGTCGACCGGGGTATTGGATTATCGTTTTTCCGGGCTTGTTGTGTCACTTTCTGAGGCGACGCTTGCGATAGAAGAGCAGGGGATAAAGCGTGTGATTTCAGTCAGCCCTGGACAGTTTGTGTGGCATGACGGCCCGGTTAAGCGCCAGCTTCACAATGTAGGTCAGAGCCGTTTCAGAGCTGTTTTAGGAGAGTGGTGCTGACGTGACTAAATCTTGCTGCTGTTAGCGTCCCCTTAATCCTTTTTTCTACAATTTTTTAATCACTTAGGATGTCGCCTAAGGTTAATAGCAGCGTCTGAAGTGTCAAGCTGCAAAGAATGTTTCTTGTAAAATTACTTGTTGCCTTGCTTATTTTTTCTGTCAATGACTCGACAGAGGATCTTAAGCAATAAGGAACCACAATAATCGGCTTCGGCAAACGCCAGGACTGTAACTGATAAGTACAGCCCGGAGATTAGCCACAATAAACAATAATGAGGAGAAGGATATGGGAGAGTTGTATGTACAAAGCGAATACTGGGTCGCGGTGTTTCAACTCGTTTCTGCCATGCTGGGGATGGGGGCCACGCTGACGATAAAAGATTTTCGCGATGTGTTGGTAGAGCCGCTCGCCATTTCCGCAGGTATGCTTATTCAACTGGTCGCTGTGCCGCTCGCCGCCTTGCTGTTTATTTACGTATTTGGCATTGGTGGTGGGATAGCCGTGGGTATTGCGATGATCGTCGCCATACCAGGTGGTACCATGTCCAACATTTTCACCTATCTGGCTCGCGGCAGTGTCGCGCTGTCGATCAGTGTCACCGCAGTTACGACGCTGATATGTCTGGTCACTACGCCCCTGATTCTGGTGCTGATGATTGGCGATTACCTACCGGCCGACTTTACCATGCCAAAAGGGCGGATCATGAAAGAGATCGCTCTAACTCTGCTTCTGCCACTGTCGATCGGCATGCTCTACTTATACGTTTTTCCACGCAGCGCCCCAGCCCTGTCGAAGTGGTGCATTCGCGCCTCGCTACTGGGCATCTTGGCGATTATTGTTGGCTCCGGCTCTGCCGGGCGTTTGGATGTCTCGGCATTCGGTTATGACAATCTGATGCTGATTTTGCTGTTTGTCGTGTTTATCGCAGTTCTACCGGGCTATCTGATTCCTAAGTTG
>JBFFKD010000439.1:0-2685 GCA_041555595.1 Motiliproteus sp. | reverse complement strand
TCAAAGCCGAAGCTGAGGCGATGCAGTACCAACTCGAAATGGCACATATTTCCCGACTGTTATCGCTTGGCGAAATGGCATCGGGGCTGGCCCATGAGATCAACCAACCATTAGCGGCTATTTTAAATTACAGCCGTGGCACCCTGCGCCGGATTGAAGAGGGCAACACCGACCTTAGCAACGTCAGCAAAGCGCTACAACTGATCTCACGCCAGGCGATACGCGCTGCCGATATCATCAAGCGCCTTCGCAGCTTTGTTAAAAAAACCGAATACCAGCGGATGACCTTCTCCATCAATGATGTGTGCCTGGAGATAGCACAATTTCTGGAGCAAGAAGCACGCAACGCCAACATCAGCTTTCAATTTGATTTCAACGCCCCCGATCCAATAATCGAAGCCGACAAGGTTCAAATCGAACAAGTCGTACTCAACCTGATCCGCAACGCCATCGAAGCCTATGACGACAACGAGCTAACCGATGCTGCGACGTCAGGTAATAAAGAGGGTAGAGAAAGGCGGATCATCATCGCGACCCAACAAAACGCTGAACGGCTGTTAGTGCGGGTCTACGATAATGCTAGCGGCATCAGTCAAGTTCAAATGGACAATTTGTTTGAACCCTTCTTCACATCCAAGGAGTCCGGATTGGGAATGGGGCTGTCGATCTCCCGCACCATCATCGAAGCGCACGGCGGCGACCTATCTGCAGAGTCCGACGGCCACAGCGGCAGCACCTTAACGATCAGCCTCCCTAGATGACAGCGTTGACGAACCATCATATGATTGCCCTTGCCACCTAGTCGTACAGGAATGAGCTTCACTATGAATCAACCCAACCGTGCACATCCGCTCAACGTATTTATCGTCGACGACGATGATGCGTTTCGTGACTCGCTCTCTTGGCTGCTCGAATCAACCCCCTATAAAATTCATACCTTCAACTCCGGCGAACTATTTTTAGAAACCTACAACGGTAAACCCGGCTGTCTATTACTCGATATCCGGATGCCAGGCATCAGCGGTTTGGCGCTCCAGCAGGAGCTCAACCGGCGCGAAATACGTTTACCCACCCTGATCCTGACAGGCCATGGTGATATCCCTATGGCTGTTAGCGCGATCAAAAGCGGTGCGTTAAATTTTATCGAGAAGCCGTTTGACGATCAGGTACTGCTCGATTACATCGACAAAGCGATGGCGGTGGCTGAGCAGTGGCATCAACAACAACAACAACGTAACCAACTGATCGACCGCTGGAACACGCTCAGCAAACGCGAGAAGCAGGTGATGGGGTTAGTCGTGTCGGGCCTGGCCAACAAGGTGATTGCCGAGACATTACAGATCAGCCCTAAGACAGTCGAAGTGCACCGAGCCCGGGTAATGTCGAAAATGGACGCTGATAGTCTCGCCGATCTGGTGAACCAAGCGCATAAGATAGAGGCTCTTAAAGCCGTACTAGAAGGCCAATAGCCACGCCAGACAATCGCAACTAGGTAGTTAACACAGCAAACATGACAATCACAAAAAAGCCCGGTACAAACCGGGCTTTTTTTATCCAGCTCAATCCAGCGCTATTACAGCTTGGATTCCAGCTCGGGTACGGCGTCAAACAAGTCGGCAACCAGACCGTAATCGGCGACCTGGAAGATAGGCGCCTCTTCGTCTTTGTTGATCGCAACGATGTATTTCGAGTCTTTCATCCCCGCCAGGTGCTGGATTGCTCCGGAGATACCGACCGCAATATACAGTTCTGGAGCAACGATCTTACCGGTCTGACCGACCTGCATGTCGTTCGGTACAAAACCGGCATCAACCGCAGCACGTGAAGCCCCGACAGCCGCGCCCAGCTTATCGGCAACCTTCTCCAGTATACTGAAGTTTTCGCCATTCCCCATACCACGACCACCCGAGACAATCACCTTCGCGGCGGTCAGCTCAGGACGGTCCGACTTAGCCAACTCCTCCTTAACAAACGAAGAGATACCCGCATCGTGAGCGGCAGCCACCGCTTCAACGATGGCGCTACCATCGGTTGCTACAGGATCAAATCCGGTCGTCCGAACGGTGATCACCTTAACGCTGTCAGATGATTGCACGGTCGCGATCGCGTTACCGGCATAGATCGGACGCTTGAAGGTATCAGCACTTTCAACGGCAATAATATCGGAGATCTGGACCACATCTAGCTTAGCGGCAACACGCGGCAGAATATTCTTACCGTTGGTTGTCGCAGGTGCCAGAATATGGCTACAACCGTCAGCCAGCTCAGTGATCAGCAGTGACACATTCTCAGCCAGCTGATGACCGTAAGCGGCATTATCTGCAACCAGTACTTTGCTAACGCCATTCACTTTTGCGGCTTCTTCGGCTGCAGCTGCGCAGTTAACGCCTGCCACCAACAAAGTAATATCACCACCAATTTTCTGGGCAGCGGCGACGGTGTTAAGAGTTGCGCCTTTCAAGGACGCATTATCATGTTCTGCAATTACCAGAATACTCATCTCAGATCACCTTCGCTTCGTTCTTCAGTTTCTCGACTAGCTCATCAATAAATTATAAATGGTCATTTTAGAAGAGCCAATATAATTATTAACGAAGCTAAATTAAATAAATTAGTTGATGATTTATCTAATCATTTTCCATTTACTAGATTTGAAAAAACTACAGGTGATCTAGCAGAAAGATA
>JBFFKD010000438.1:0-2687 GCA_041555595.1 Motiliproteus sp. | reverse complement strand
GGCTTTGCTTACAACATCCGCTACGTATCGCTAGCGGTTCGTCGGCAACGGCAGCAGCAGAAAGATAAACAGTGAGTTCAATGATGCCGTCGCTGCACCCACTGCTACAGCAGGCCTACCCGCAACTGGTTCAGATCGACGATGCTGAGGGTGGCCAGATTCTGGCCGAAGCGCAGCTATTAACGGTACCCGCAGGTCAGTCGGTGTTTCGGATTGGCGATCCCTGTCAGAACTATCTATTGGTGGTCAGTGGCACCGTCAAGGTGGTGGGGCGTTCACCGACGGGGCGCGAGATCGTACTCTATCGAATCGAGGATTGCGGCACCTGCGTACTGACGACCGCCTGCTTACTGGGTCATGATGATTATCCGGCCGAGGGTATTACCGAGACCGAGGTGCAAGCCTTTGCAATACCGCGGACGCGTTTTGAGCAGGCGCTGAGTCGTTCCGACGGCTTGCGCCGGTTTATTTTCCAATCCTATGGTTCGCGTTTGAGCGCCATGATCGCACTGGTACAGCAGGTCGCTTTCGAGCGGATCGATCTGCGGCTGGCCCGCTATCTGTTGGAGCATGCTCGGCAACGGATCGAACTGCAGGTCACCCATCAGGATCTGGCCATCGAGCTGGGCTCAGCCCGCGAAGTGGTCAGTCGGCAGTTGAAGAGCTTTGAACAGCTGGGCTGGATTCGGCTGGGACGCGGTACCATTCGGGTCGATGATATTGATGCGTTGAAGTGTTTTATACAGGGCTGACAGGACTGCGAGATCGTTTGAGAGCGTTCGCTGCACTGTCGATGGCGACGAACGGGGCCTTGGCGGCCGGTCAGCAACTGCTCGAATTCTTAAACGATACGCTCACGGCAGCCAAGGCAACAGCCAAGCCGATCTGTGTAACTAAATAAGTCGTTGCGGTTTTTAACGGTTATGTGACCTAGTCACTGAAGCGCGGCGATGGCAGGCGTAGTCTGGATCTCAGACAGCGGTTTGCGCCTCTTGCATCTGATCAAGCAGCGCGTCGTGTTTTAATCGTTGTTCCTCAATTTCTTATAAGGAGCATCTTATGCAACAGAATCTAGGCAGTATCGATCGAATTCTTCGTGTCGTGGCAGGTTTGGTTCTGCTATCTCTGGTCTTTGTCGGCCCTGCGACCCCGTGGGGCTGGATTGGCGTTGTTCCGCTTATTACCGCTCTGGTGGGCTGGTGTCCTGCCTATAAGATCGTCGGTATCAGCACCTGCTCCAAGTGCAAGAGCTGATTGTCGCCTGAACGTCCCCTTTAGTACTCTGATGTTTGCTATTCAACAGCCCGCTTGATGCGGGCTGTTTTGTTTGCGCAAACAATCTCCTTGGTGCGCCGCTATCTCTTTCTGGATTGGAACTGGTTCAGTTAGCATTCAGTTGCCTCTGGCTACCCTATGCTTGAATCGATCGCAAAGGGATACAGTCATGAAAACTACCGTGTTTACCCGCCCACTGGTTACGAGTCTGGTTGCCGCGCTTGCGCTGTCGGCAGCGGGACTCAACTCCGCCTGGGCTGATTCGCCCGTTCGATACAGTGATGATGCGGCGTACTTTGATAGCAGCATGCCTTACCGGGCTAATCATCAGGCCAAAAAAAACAGATCCGACAAGCATCGTAAAGGGCGCAAGAACTACGCCAAGGTGATGCGTGCCGAGCCGGTTTTGCAATCGGTGTCGTATCAGGTTCCGCAGCAGCAATGCTGGACCGAGCAGGTTCGTTATTCTGGTGGCAACGACGGTTACCGTTCCAATACCTCGACCCTTCTGGGTGGCATCATCGGTGCTGCGATCGGTAATAACTTAGGCCGCAAGCACCATCAGGATCACCAGAATATTCAGACCGTCGCGGGTGGGTTGCTGGGAGCTGCGATCGGTCGCGATATCGGTGCACGTCATCAGGGAGGAGGCTCGCAACCGCGCTACCAAGAGCAGCAGCGTTGTAGCACTGAGTATCAGACCCGTTGGGAGCAGAAGGTGACGGGTTACGATGTGACCTACCGGTTCCGGGGCGAGACATACCATACCCGTATGGATTATGATCCGGGTGACAAAATACTCGTTAATGTACACGTACGGCCGGTGATCTGAACCGGCCTCAAGGCAGGGCAGATTGAGACAACTCAACCGATCAGGATACCGATGTCGCATGCTGAGCATGGTCTGTGCGTTAGTGTTGTCGAGCGCGCTCTGTGCGGCGCCCGATGTGATGGACCGGGATCAGATCGCCCGCCATGTCCAGCAGCAGTACGGCGGTCAGATTCTCGACCTTAAATCGGTTAAAACCGGCGCTGGCCCTGCCTATCGGGTCAAATTGTTGCAGTCATCGGGACGGGTCAAGCTGATGTTGATCGACGCCCGCAATGGCAAGCCACGCAAGTTTGATGCTCCCGATAAAGACTGAATCCGGACTGGTTAAGATCTAAAAGGAGTATTGGATGCGCATTCTGGTGGTAGAAGATGAACAGGCACTGCGCCAGCAGCTGGGTGAGGCGCTCAAGTCGCGCCACTATGTCACCGATCTGGCGCCCGATGGCGAAGAGGGGCTCTACCTGGCGCAGGAGTGGCAGTACGACCTGGCCATCATCGATCTGGGTTTGCCCGGCATCAGCGGCTTGGATCTGATCAGAGAGCTGCGCCAGCTGGGCAGCCAACTGCCGGTGCTGATACT
>JBFFKD010000437.1:0-2694 GCA_041555595.1 Motiliproteus sp. | reverse complement strand
GCATCGTTCGGTGCCATATGCCGACGCAGGTAGACAAACTTTTTGCCGCGACTCTTGGTCACCAAGCGCTTGAGCCGTCCCTCTGACAGACCCAAGGTGCGTGCCAACAGCCGGTACTGAGCCGCATCTGCACTAAATTCACGCGGGTCGAACCAAAGACTCTCAACCGGCGCACTGACCGCCAACGGCTCGCCGTTGCGATCCAAAATCATGCCGCGGTGCGCCGGGATACCAACCACCCGCAAGCTACGTGCATCGCCCTGATCTTGAAGAAACTCATTTTCAAACAGATGCAGATGGACAATCCGCGATGCGACCAACAGCGCCAGCGCAGACAGCATCAACAGCACCAGACGGAATCGCCAGGTGTATGGTAAAGCGGCGGCGGTCATCGCCTCGCCACTCATCTAGCGAACCACCACAATTTCGTCTGGAGCAGGCACATACATATCCAGCCGCTTGGTTACCGTTTTCTCAATCCGACTATGGGCCGCTAGCGCGCTCTGCTCGAGCAGCAACTGCCCCCACTCAACTTCCAATCCATCACGGCGCTGAAACAATTGCTGCTGACTATTAAATGCCTGCCGGTACAGGAAGGCGCTATAGATAACCGCCAACGCACTCACCACCGTAGCGATCAACAATAACGCCAGCACCAACGCCCGCCAGGACAGGTCCACACTGGCTGCCCGACCGCCGATCTCGCTGGCTTTACTAACAAATCCTGCAACCACAACCGGTTACGCCAACTTCTCAGCTATACGCATGATCGCGCTACGAGCACGAACATTGTCATCCACCTCTCCAGCACTGGCCTTGCGGGCCTTACCGATCGCCTTCAGACGTTGATTCAGTTCCGCATAGGGCACCGGCAGACCCGGTGGCGCTTCATCCCCTCGGACATGCTTGCGTATAAACCGTTTGACGATCCGATCCTCCAGCGAATGGAAGCTGATCACAACCAGCCTGCCACCCACTTTGAGCCCCTCCAGCGCCTGTTCAAGACAGGCGGTCAGATCGTCTAACTCTGAGTTTATAAAGATGCGAATGCCCTGAAACGCCCGGGTCGCCGGGTTCTTGCCTTTTTCCCACTTGGGATTTGATACTTTAACAATTTCAGCCAATCGCCCGGTGGTGGTGATCGGTGCGATCGCCCGCTCGGTGACTATCGCCTTGGCGATGCGGCGCGAATAACGCTCTTCGCCGTACAGATACATCACATCGGCGATCTCTTTCTCTTCAGCTCGCGCCAGCCACTCAGCCGCACTCTCGCCTACTTGCGGATTCATCCGCATATCCAGCGGGCCATCGTTTAAGAAGCTAAAACCACGCTCGGGATCGTCCAGCTGTGGCGACGATACCCCCAGATCAAGCAAGATACCGTCGAGCTTGCCGTGCAAGCCACGACGCTCCAACTCAGCCCCCAGCTCGGCAAATGACCCGTGCACCAAATCAAATCGTGCATCGCGCTGCTTTAATTGCTCAGCCACTTCGATCGCCTGCGGATCTTTATCAAACCCCAACAACCGACCATCGGAGTCAAGCTGTGACAGGATCAAAGATGAATGCCCGCCGCGACCAAAGGTACCATCGGCATAGACGCCGGAACGGTCGGTTATCAGCAACTCAACCGCCTCGTCCAGCAACACCGTCTTATGTTTAAATCCCTGAGTCATCAGACCTTCCTTCACCAAATAACCTATTCACAACATCAAGACATCGCCCTGATAGCACCACTACAGAGACAGTGACTTCAGGTCATCAGGCACCAAACCCGCCCCTTCGGATGAATCCATGTACTCATCCCGGGTCTGGTGCCACAACTGCTCACTCCAAATTTCAAACTTGTTGCCCTGCCCGAGCAACACCACCCGCCGCTCGATCTCAGCAAAATCACGCAACGGCGCAGGCAACAACAATCGCCCGTTGCCATCGACATCGACCTCGGCCGCATGACCGATCACCATCCGCTTAAACCGCCGCGTAGCTGGATCAAAGCTCGGAATTGCATTGAGCTTCTGCTGTACGATGTCCCACTCAGGCTGGGTATGCAGGGTCAGACAACGATCAAACGGGTCGACGGTGACGAACATTTTGCCGTCGCAATAGTCAGCAATACGCTCACGGTAACGCGTTGGCATAGCCATGCGTCCCTTGGCGTCGAGATTGATCTCGCTGACTCCGCTAAACATTTTTAGGTATCCAATCCTTAAACAACAGAGCCAACTAGCCCTACCCTAGAAAACCACTTTTACCCACTTTCACCCACTATAGCACACCAAGCAAGTTTGATTACCACTTTTACCCACCTCCAGACAGGCTATTGACCCGCTCTTGCGCCAGGTCATGAAGACAACACATGCAGGCAAATAAAAAAAACCAAATAAATATTAAAAATAGCAATTAGATCAAACAGATATTTAAAATATAAAAAAATATGAAAAGATCAACTGATGCAATCAAAATGAACAAAACAGTGCAGCCAAGCTGTCTATACGCAAGTGATCCGCCCTCAGGCTTGGCCCACCCGGACAAGTCAGCGATAATGATTTTTCCCACCCTGCATTCCGCCACCCTAAACACCCCACCGAAGCTCTGTCCATGACCGCTATCCCCGCACTGACCCAACTTGGATCGATAGATACCGAAACCTTCCTGCGTGATTACTGGCAACAACAACCCTGCCTGTTCCGT
>JBFFKD010000436.1:0-2698 GCA_041555595.1 Motiliproteus sp. | reverse complement strand
ATTGGCACGCCCGGCTGGCTGGATCGAAACAGCATTCGGCGGAGTCCTGCGCTCGACCTAAGAACCGCAGAATACGATGCGCGGGCGGTCAGTTCGGTCCGGGTGGCGGTCGATGGCCTGGTGGTGGCTGTGCTTGCGATCGAAGATCGGTTACGCGAGGGTGCATTCGAGCTGGTGCAGCGGCTAAGGCAGCAGGGTGCGCGTTTGACATTGCTCAGTGGTGATCGGCGCCAAACAGCCGAGGCGATTGCAGCACAGCTCGGTGGTATGGAGGTGATCGCTGAAGTACTACCTGAGGATAAAGACCAAACTATCGCCGGGCTACAGCAGCAAGGGGGCGAGGTGGTGATGATTGGCGACGGCGTCAATGATGCGCCGGCGTTAGTACGGGCCGATGTGGGTATTGCATTGGGGTCGGGTACTGATGTCTCTATCGCGAGCGCCGATATCGTTCTGCTCAGTAGTGATCTAGCGCGGGTTGATCAGGCTGCGCGTTTGTCGCAGCGAACGTTGCGCACAGTGCGGCAGAATATCGCCCTGTCGATCGGTTATAACAGTATCATGGTGCCGTTGGCGATGATGGGGCTGGTCACACCGTTAGTGGCGGCCATTACGATGCCGGTCAGCTCGTTGCTGGTGATTGGTAATGCGGCCCGGATAGGGACGATGTTTAAGAACAAGTTATCTAGAGATAAATGATCTGCAACGCTGCGATATTCACAATCTCCTCAGCGTTAAACGTTATTAAGTGTGATAAGCGGGGCTGCCAGTCTGAAGATAGACCGGCTGACGATTTGGAGTAATAGGATGGAAGTGATCTACGGTCTGATACCGGGCATGGTCATCATGGGGTTGGTCGCGGTGGCGATCTTTTTCTGGGCGGCTAAAAGTGGTCAATTTGATGACCTGCAAGGTGAAGCCAATCGAATTTTGATGGACGATGATCTGGACGACGTTGAGCCAGATGTCGTGCCCGAAGTGGCTACCAAGGTCGATACACAAGCGGCTCAAGCGGAAAAAAGCGATCCCACTAACTAAGGGCTGGATCAATAGCTCGGCAGTAGCCGCAGTTAGTACCCAGAGTTGTATGAATTGCTGTGTTCGCTAGCGCAAAGGGGAGCAGCAAGGGAGTTTATAAGCTATCTCCCCTAGTCCTGTGTCAGTAGAGGTGCTACCAGTTGATCGAAGTCGGCTGGATGCAGATACTGGAATACCTCTTTCGCTTCCGGGTTCACTGCAATGCCTAGGCCTTTGGCAGGGTAGAGCCAGTGTTCAACGCCTCCGGCTTCGGTGATACGTTGTTCAGGTTGACCGAAATGACGTAGCAGTAGCTCCGGTTCAAGGTCGGTGCCTGGTATATAGGTAAGGTGGCGGATGATGCTCGTCATCGCCAGCGCTCGATCATTATCGCTGAGCTCGACTTTCTTGCTGCCACTGCCGAGTTGGCTGATCCGTTCGCCGCGCTCAAAGATCTGCTCGGCGGTGGCTTGGTCGATCTCGAGAGTAAAGATAAAGTCGGCGCGTAAGCCGCTGAGTGAGGCGCGTTGGAAGTACGCTTCGATTGCGTAGAGACCTTCCGGTGAGCGGAACAGGCTCAACGTTGGCTCTGCTGTTAGTAGTTGCTTGGCGGCATTAAGGGAACTTTTCCCTAAGGTCAGATCAAATACCCGGTTAGCACCGTCGGCCAGGATCTCGATCTGCCAGGGCAGTTTGGGTTTGCTGTCAGCCTGACGTCCGCCTGGAGATAGAACTGCCAGCGCAGTTACGATGATAGCGATGGCTAGGATGATGAAAGGGATTTTGCGATCCATGTATGGTATCCGGGTCGATGTAAAGGCGGTTTAATGAGGCCAGTAGCCAAGTTGCTGTAGCCAGTTTTTACCAACTTGGATTGTACCGATCCATGCGGAATATGAAACCGCGCCGCGTTGGCGTGAGCAATAAAACAGGCCTGATATCTAACAGCCAAGAATGAACTCATTAGAAATGAGCGGAGTGACTGGATGGAACACAATCAAAGGGAGAATGGTTATGCAATTTGAAGTTACTCAACAAGAGATGGCTAGGGCCAAAGTTCCCCATGAGATTTTTCTAACCAATTTGGTGGGTAATCATATTTTGTGGTTTGTCGCCTCGTTGGGGATTGCTAACTCATTCTGGCAGCCGGTGGCGATGGTGCCTGTGATGTCGATACTGATGTTAACTTATACCGTGTGGCGGGCTCGTCGCGAACTCGACGGCGACAGTTGGTTTGTGATGTGTCATTGGCAGTTGACAGCACGCCGCTCAATTGCATTTAGCGGTGTTTTGGCTCTGCTGGTATTGATCTCGTTACTGGGCTGGATTGGATTCACCTATCTGGGGATGATGAAGGTTGCGGTTTACGCCATGGTTGGTGGGGTCGGGCTCTTGCCGATGTTGGTATCGGTGTTGGTACTGATCGTGATGGAATCGGATGCTATGCACCTGGCTTCGCAGGGCAAGCTGCCGAAGGGAATCGTGGCGCGCTATCCTAATGACCAAGCGGTGTTGGTCGAGGAGGGTTAGGTTCGCGCAGAGGCTGTTTCGGTTTGTTTGCCTTTATACTATGCCGCCGAAGGCTCTAAACAGCGTCCAGCAGCCAAAGCCGATGACAATAATGCCCGACAGTTGTTTAACCCAGCGAGCTTGTAGCAGATGAGCTGCGGCACCGGTTAAT
>JBFFKD010000435.1:0-2703 GCA_041555595.1 Motiliproteus sp. | reverse complement strand
GGGATGTTGGCAGTTAAGCAGTTGCTGTTTTGACAAACGCACCGCTATCCTATCGATAAAAAACCGCGATCGAAAAATTCGAGCGCGGTTTTTTTTATCAATGACTGACTCGCTAAATAGCGCGATATTGGGCGCTATTGAAAACTGAACACCAGCTCTTCAGACACACTCTTGTGCTCGGCAAAGCCCTGGTTGAATACTGCGATCTGCCCCTTAATACTATCAACACTAGCCAGCACCACATCGTCGGCGTGACCGGTGTTCAGCTGGCGTGACAACTCCAACTGCCAAAACCCATCTTTCCAGACCCCTTTGGCCGAGACATCGGCAACACTGCCCTTAGGCTCTTTACTCAAGTCGATACTGGGTAACTCGTCACCTTGGAACTCTTTGCGTTTTTTCACCTTGGCGTTCTTATAACCGGGCCGGCCTTCGTCGGCGCCCTTCTTGATATAGACCACCGTTCCGCCTTCGGTCTCGTATTCGGCCGCGTCCTCGATCGGCTTCATGGTGATCTTGTGCCACATATCGTTGGCATAACTGTGGGGATCGGTGCGCGCTGCTGACCACAACCAGACATCGACGTCGTAATCCGCCTCCGCGATCATACAGCTGTTAAAGTCACCCCCCATATCAAACCGCACCGCGAACATATCCTCGCGGTCTTTACCGCGCTTATATTGTTTCTTGGCCCAGACCCAGGGCTTATAGTTGCGGTCTTCATTGGCATCGGGCCAGCGGGCGGCGATAAAGATCCGATCTCCGACCACCATCGATTGCAGCTCAACATCCAGCGCACCGGTACGATTCTTCTTGTCACCATCCAATGCGACATCGATCGAGACCTTGCTCCAGTCAGCGGGCCAATCGGACAGGTCACCGTCGATAACCGGTGCCACCGACTGCGGCGTAACGGCGATGGTTTGCTCAGCATTGACCTGATTAGTGGCCAACAAAAAAGTAACTGCGATCAGCGTGAAAAAACGTTTCATAGCGTTCCTTGGCTGGAGTTGTCGATAAACGATTAATAAGATACAAAAAAGGCGCCAGCAGAACACACCGGCGCCTTATCGGCATTACGTTAGAGAGTAGTCGTTACTTAACGACGATAGTCTCTTCCATGCCCTGATCGCGGTGGTCATCGATGGTGCAGTAAACCGGGTACTCACCCTTGTTATGGGCAACGACGTACAGGTCCAGCTGACCGCCGGGAAGAACCTCCAACGCGGTGAAGTAATCAGCTTTGATCTCGGCTTGGCCGTTGACCTGCGCTTTACGGGTCGCGACGTTCTTGAAGAACTCAGGCGCGGTGAAGTAATGCTTCTTCTCGCCAACATTCTTCAGCTCCAGCTTGTACGCCTTACCAGCGGTCAGCTCCAGGCTCGGTGCATCGTATTCGTACTCACCCATGTTAACGGTGATCGTAGTCATCGCTTTCCAGTCCGCACCCTTAACGATCTCTTTATAGTTTTCGACATAGTCGGCAGCGCTTGCACTTGCTGCTACAGATACCGCAAGTACACCAGCCAGTGCTGTCAGAGTTTTTTTCATGTTGAGTCATCCCGCTCTTGATTAAAAGACATCCAAAAATACAAACTGTTATAAATCAATTAGTACCGACTTATTGTTACTCGGTGATACACTGATCGTTTATACTCCAACCGACTATATCGTATCTGATTGGTAGTGCAACAACCCTGGCAAACATATGCATTAATTATTGACCGGAATCAAACCATTTCCTTAACAGAACAGAAAGTCCCGCAAAAATTTCCGCCCATCCGCTACGCATCAACCCTCTGCGAATACGAATCGGCACTGCTATCAGCCACAGCGTCACTATTATTAGCCATGACCACCTGATTACGCCCCTGCTCTTTAGCTAGATAGAGCAGGCTATCGGCTCGATCGATAGTTTCGGTCAATCCTTCGCCAGCACGGTGCTCGGTCAGACCGATCGAGGTGGTGACCTTGATGGAGTCACCTTGCTGCGAGCACATCGTCTGCTGCTCAACCGCCATACGAATCTGTTCAGCCAACGGCAAGCTCTGCTCGGCAGTCATCCCGGGCAGCAAGACGACAAACTCCTCACCACCATAACGCGCGACGACATCGACCGGTCGGGAGTTACTTTTAAGGATCTCGGCGGCCTGCTTCAACACAATGTCGCCAGTTAGGTGGCCATAACGATCGTTAATCCTTTTAAACCGATCCAAATCGAACATCATCAACGTAAACGGGCGCTGCTCAGCTTCAAATTGTTCGAGCACTATACTCAGCTGCTTCATCAGCACCCGGCGATTGATCAACCCGGTCAGCGGGTCTCGAGTCGACTCCCGGTATAGCTTCAACAACATCAACAATTGTCCCGACTGAATCCACAAGGTACAGCCACTGACCAGAACCAACACCCACAACTGATTAAGCGTTTCGATGCTGGTCAAGTTACCCTGCAGTATCGCCAACACAACAAAAAACGCACTGATCAAGAGGATATTAGCGAGCCCCACCAGCAGCGTCAGCGGAAACAGTCCGGTCAGCGCAATCATCAGGAACGGAATCGCCCGATAACCCTCTTGAGGAATTTCGGCCACACCGCTTTGCATCACCAGCATTGCAATCAGATAGAACGTCAACACCGCCATCAGCGTCAACGATAAGATACCGTAGACCAGAACGGGCCGTTTTAGCAGCAACGAAGCC
>JBFFKD010000434.1:0-2704 GCA_041555595.1 Motiliproteus sp. | reverse complement strand
GTCATCGAATAGGAAGTCTTAACCACCTCTAAGGCAGCTGGACTCTTAAGCAGGGCCATCTGTCCGTGGCGATAATGGATCAACTGCGGCCAGATCGATTCGGTATCGGGCTGCAGGACCAGGTCTACATTGCCGGGCATCACGACCCAGTCACCACGAACAATCTCATGTTCCAACTGGCTTACGCCCCAACCGGCATAACCGGCATAAATTCGGAACCGCTGCTGCGGCGGATCCTGTTTTAAAATATCCTCAAACAGCTTCACGCTATTGGCAATGTAGAGCCGACCCAACAGTGGTGATAGCAGCCCGGAGCTATCTTTCCCCACTTGCTGTTCAACCAGCATCAACCTTCGGTTCATCGCTACCGGCCCACCCCAGAACAGTGCATCATGCCCCCGCTGTTCGCTAACCTGCTCATCAAATTCGGTAGCCAGGGTTAATCGGGTCGGACGATTAATGACCAAGCCGGTCGCACCCTTGGCGTCATAGCGCAACAGCAGTACCACTGCATTATTAAAGCGCGGGTCTTTCATGCTTGGCATCGCGACCAGCAACTTACCCACCGCTGGCGCATGAGTGCCGCTAAGGCCCTGGTTCTTATCGAATGATGGCCAGGCCGAAACTGGCACTGATACGGCCCACAACCATAGCAAACCGATCAACAGTGACCGTAGGTGATAGCGATTTCTGAGACCAAAAAACATAACGCAGTACCGACCAGGTAACGATCTATCCATAGCCCAAGCATAGTTCAACGCGGCCCAGTCCCGGCTCTATTATCTGAGACAAATGATCGGAATAGTCATGACAACAGCTGTTCGATATCACCGATCAAGCTATCGAGTTCGGTAATAAAATGATCGCGCTGCTGGGCCGACAAGCCATTGATAAAACGACTGGTAAACCGGACCCACTGCTGTCGATTGCTCGCCATCGCGCGCTGTAAGGAATCGCCCTGAAGAGTGTTTGAAGCAACCACCAACGTTTCGATCGCCGACCTGAACCGCTGTATATCGTGCTGCGGCTTCGCTTGCAGTGCCAAGGCCTGCTGCAATCGGTCTATCCAGCGCTGACGATAAGCAAGCCACAGTGGCCGGGTATCGACCAGTTCGCCAACCAACCTCTTAAGTTGCTGCTGTTGCGAATTGTGCAGACGACCACTCCAGCGCTGTAATCGCTTAAGGTAGATCTGATAACGGTGTTCGGCCTGCTCCACAGCGGTGCGTTTGTGGTACTGCCGCCACTGCTTATCCAGCTGTTGCTGCAGCCGGTTCAACAGCCGCTGCTGCTGAATCGGATCAAGCTGCTCGATCAATACCAATGCGGACGGCAACGCCCCACGACGCAGTTCCAACCAACTCTCATCGATCGTCGTCAACCAGTTCGCAGCCACCTTATCGTCTAACTCACGATGCAAAGCCATCTCAGCATCGCCAGTGCTATTCACCGCTTGGCGAACCTCTAATAACCATTGCCGATACTCCGGCAGCTGTTGTTGTCGGTGCTGACGATGCCATTGCCGAACAGTCGGGAGTATCTGCTGACGCTGAACAGAACTGAGTTCGACATAGTCCTCAACATAGCCAAGAAGCAGCCGATCGAGGTTGTTATATGCCAGCTGGTAACTGCTGCAACCGCCAACAAGCGTTACCGCGATCAGCAACACCGCAGCAAGCCCACATCTCGATCTTGCGTAAAGCTGAACAACCATCAATAGCTCCTATTCAACTCGGCTAAAAACCAACCGAACAAACAAGATTCAGGATCCAGAGCTAAGGAGCTTCCGCGATCCATTGCCTGATCAGCTCGGCGGTCTGCTCCGGTTGCTCCATCGGAAAGCAGTGCCCCTGTCCCCAGATCCGATAGCTGATATTAGGGTTGAGCGCGGCGGCACGCTTCGCGCCTTTGAGCACAAACGGCATGCTGTGTTCCGCACAGATGATCTGCACCGGGATCTGGATCTGCTTCACAGCCTGGTTCAACAGTTTAGGGTAGCTCGCGAAGATTCGTGCCTCCCATTCTGGCTCACAACTGAGCGCTACCGCCCTGTCGGCCACCGCCTCAGAGCCATCGCCCAGCCATCGATGTCCGCCCTCAACAAAGCCCGCCAATGCTTGCGGGTGCCAGCGACGGTAAAACCCCTTGCTAGCCAGCTGCTGCTGCATCGCCGTTGTTGAGTCCCAACGATTGCGCCGCCGTAACGCTAGCTTTGGCAGCGGTGCTCGCGGCCATAGCCCCGCTGTTTTAAGCGCCTGTTGCCCTACCATCATAGCGCGGCTAAACATCACCGGGTCGAGCAGTAGAATCTTAGTGAACCGCTGAGGGTTCTGATGTGCTTGTAGTAACGTCAACACAGCTCCCAGACTGTGCCCCACCCCAAGCTGCCGACAAGGTTTTGCAGTGCAACCAGGTAGCTGTTGTCGCATCGCCTGCTCGACTGCGTTAGCCATCGCACGCCAGTCAGGCCAATTCTCGGGGTCAATACTTAATCATAGCAGAGCAAAAATCATGCCTGATAATAACGAACAAATTATTTTATTTTCAAAACTAATTCGCGATGCAGATAAATTAGATATTTGGCGATTGATTACGAAATATTATATGCAAAAAGATCAAAAAGAAAATAAAACAATTGAATTGGACTTGCCCGATACGGATATAATTAGTGATTCGGTTTTTAAGGCTGTTATCAATAAAAAAG